>NZ_CP080269.1:5715000-5984926 GCF_019431355.1 Paenibacillus sp. R14(2021) | reverse complement strand
CTCGAAAATGCCGAACTTCAAATAATGCCCTTCGTTCACGCCAACGATCTGCGGATGGTCCTTGCCTGCCGCGCGCCACTCGATTAAACGCAGCGTTTTGCCGGCATCGACCGCTGCCGCCTGAATCGTCTCGAGAAACAGCTCCGGACGCATGTGATACGAGCAGCTTGCCGTTACCAGATAACCGCCTTCGTTCACGAGCTTCATCCCGTGCAAATTAATATCCTTATAACCGCGCACCGCGCCTTCAATCGCATGCTTAGATTTCGTGAACGCCGGCGGGTCCAAGATAACCACATCCCATTTGCGCCCCGCTTCGCCGGTCATCGGCTTGGAGGTATCCAGCTTTCCTGCGACGGTCGCCTTGCTCCGTTCCACGCGTTCTTCGATACCCTTGACCTGCGTGCGCAAATATTCGAACGCGTCCGCAACGACGAATTCCACCCGATCGGTAAAACCGTTCCGCTCGACGTTGCGCTGAGCCGTCTCGATCGCATGCGCGGAAACATCAAGGCAGGTCACCTTCTTCGCGCCGTATTTGCATGCATGCAGTGTGAAGCTGCCTGTATGCGCGAAGCATTCCAGCACCGTCGCACCGTCCCAGTACGGGAAGGAGACGACTTTGCCGTTTGCGTTTACCGGCACCAGATCGCTTTCCTTTCCAGCGGCACTTGCAACTGAATCACCTACAGCTGCCGCTTCGGGACGTTCCATGAGCCGAATGCCGCTGCGAGCGCCCCAGCCCATCATGAGCGGCGCAATGGAAGCCCGGTTCTCGCGTTGGTCGAAGAAGTATCCGGTCTTCTGGCCTTCCATGATATCGACTTCCAGCTTCAAGCCGTTCTCGATAATCTCCACGATTCGCGGACATTCCCCGTAGAGGATGCCAGTCCGCTCCTCCAAGCCTTCCAATCCACGGACCGATACGTCGCTTCGCTCATAAATGCCCTTCGGCGCGAAGACGGCACTCAACGCACTCACGAGCGCATCGCGTCTTACTTCCATGCCCAGCGTAAGAATTTGAACGACGAGCACATCCCCGAACCGGTCCACGATGAGTCCCGGCAAGAAATCCGCTTCGCCGTAGACAAGTCTGCAGTCGCTGCCGTTGACGAAACGGGTACGGTGCTGCTTGCACTGCTCGAATCGCTCGATGAAGAAGGCTTCGTCCATCGCATCGACCGGTTTATGATCAATGACACGAATCGTAATTTGCGAGCTCGGGTTCCAGTAGCCCGTCGCCAAATATTTACCCTGAAAGCTGACGACATCAACCAGATCGCCTGGTGACGTTTCCCCGTCCACGCGGTTGATTTCACTCGCGAATATCCACGGATGACCGGCCTCCGTTCTCTTCTTCCGTTCGCGCTGCAATACTGCTTTAGACCTTACCATTCTACTTATCCATCTCCTCGGCGGCTGTTCAGCCTGTCATGCTTGTCTCTTGATTCGCATATGTATCCGTTACCTGTATGTAAAGGAGTTAACTTTATGTTGATACGTATTGTCGTGCCGATGCTCGGCGGCTTCGTTCTCTTCCTGCTCGGCATGCGGACCATGGAGCTTGCCCTTCACCGCTCCGTCGGCAGCCGGCTTCACGCGCTCTTGCAAAGGTTCACATCGACACCGCTGCACGGGTTGCTTGTCGGGACAGCATCAACAGCTGTCCTGCAGAGCAGCACAGCCGTTACGGTCATGTCGATCGGCATGGTGAATGCCGGCATTCTGACCTTCCCCCGAACACTCGGCATCGTCCTCGGCACCAATATCGGCACCTGCTTGACAACCGAATTGATCGGCTTGAATCTGAATCGGTTCGGCTTGCCGCTGCTCGCAATCTCGCTGCTTGCCTGGCTCTTGACCGCGCTGTTCGGAGAAATCGGCATCGGCAGCCAGAGCCCCCGCTCGGAAACATGGCTTGGACGCGCTGCCGTACCGCTTCGAACCGGTTCAGTCGTCGCAGGCGGCTTCGCGCTGCTGCTGATTGGCATTAGCCTAATGCAGTCAATCGCCCCCGCCGTTCAAGCCTCGCCGTTCTTTGCCGGCTTCTTGAACCGGGCCGAGGACAGCGTACTCTGGGGACTAGCCGCCGGCACCGTTCTCACCGCGGCCGTACACAGCAGCGCCGCAGTTATCGGCATCGTGATGGGGCTGGCTGAATCCGGCGCAATGCCAATCGAAATCGGCATTGCGATCGTCATTGGCGCGAATGTCGGCACCTGCGTGACAGCCGTGCTCGCCGCACTCGGCGGAACGCCTTCGGGGAGGTTCGTCGCCTGGACGCATGTGCTGCTCAATGTCGGAGGCGCCGCGCTGTTCGCACCGTTCACGGCAGCGCTTGGCAGCGGCGCAGCCTGGCTGACTTCGTCACCGGCGGGTCAGATCGCTCATGCGCAGACGATTTTTAACGTGCTGTGTTCTATGCTTGCGCTTCCGCTCTGTTATCATCCCTGGCTTCGAAAGTTGGGGACAACGTAGGCGGTCAGCCGTGATTCCAGCGGTTCGCGCTGCTCTCAGCCCGCAAAGTCCAAGCCGAGCAGACGAAGCGCGCCGCCAAGAATTCGGTCGTTATTGTTATAGCCCGACTGCTTCTGCCTGCGCCAGGCCTCGGCGGGCTCGAACCATTCCACGCCGCGGATTTCCTCCACCTGCGCCTGCAGCTTGCCGCCGACGGCCTCTACCAAATAGTAATGGACCTCTTTGTCGACGGGACCCTTGGCATCATGATTATACCGGTATTTGATTTGGTCGATCGGGGAAACGATGGCGCCTTGTATCCCGGTTTCTTCTGCGATCTCGCGCAGCGCTGTCTGTTCAACCGTTTCACCTGGCTCCATCTTGCCTTTGGGGAGCGATATTTTGCCATAGCGATCTTGGATGAGCTGAATCTGCAGTTCACCGTTCACCCGCCGGAATACTACCCCGCCTGCTGAAATTTCCTTCATTTTGCGTCCCCCCTGCCTTTGGTTCAATATGTGGAGCAAGGATTCTTAAGCAGCCATGTACGGCAGCCTAGAATCCTTGCAGCAAATCATTATTTCATTACGCCTGCATCGCTTTCGGCTGCGGCTTATGCCGAGCTTCTTCCGCGCGCGCCGCGCTTTGCGGGCGAATGGCAGCCGGCGTATTCTCATTCAGCACGCGAACCAGCTGTCCATAGCATTCGTTGACGCCGGCTTCCGTGATTTTTACGCGGCACAGCTCGCCAATCAGCGATTCCGCACCTTCAAATACGACCTGAATGTAGTTGTCGGAGTAGCCCAATATGCGTCCCGAATGCAGTTCACTCTTGTGCGCCCGTTCCGGGATAACATCCAACACTTCGCCGACATACTTCTGTCCGTATTGCAGCTGCATCCGTTCGGACAAATCGATCAATTGGTGAACGCGCTCGTTCTTCACTTCCTCGTCAATCTGATCTTCCATGCGGGCAGCCGGTGTTCCGGTACGCTTGGAGTAAGGGAAGACATGCATTTCGGCAAAGCCGAGCTTCTCCATAAAGTCGAAGCCGTTCTTATACATTTCTTCCGTCTCTCCAGGGAAGCCGACGATCACGTCCGTCGTAATCGCCACGCCCGGCATCGCCTCGTGCAGCAGCTTGATCTTATCTGCGAACTGCTCTACCGTATACTTGCGGCGCATCCGTTTCAACACATCGTTGTCTCCGGCTTGAAGCGGAATGTGCAGGTGACGGCACATCTTGGTGGACTTGTTCAGCACCTCGATCATCTTGTCGTCGATTTGGCTGGCTTCGATGGAGCTGATCCGAATCCGCTCAAGCCCCTGGATGGCATCGAGGTCCCACAATAGGTCAGATAGACGGTAGTTCTCCATATCATCGCCATATCCGCCCGTATGAATGCCCGTAAGCACGATTTCTTTGTACCCGGCTTCCACCAGCTGACGCGCTTGGTTCAGCACACTCATCGGCTCACGGCTGCGAGAGAGGCCCCGTGACCAAGGAATGATGCAGAAGGTGCAGAAATTGTTGCAGCCCTCCTGAATCTTCAGGAACGCGCGCGTGCGCTCGGCAAAATCCGGCACGTCCAGCTCTTCGAACTCGCGCGTCTTCATAATATTGCGGACCGCGTTCACAGGCTGGCGTTCGTTCTGAAGATCTGTAATATAGTTCATCAGCTTGTCCCGATCCTGCGTTCCGATAACGAGGTCAACGCCTTCAATTGCGAGAATCTCCGCAGGCGATGTCTGCGCATAGCAGCCGGTAACTGCGATTACAGCGTC
Organism: Paenibacillus sp. R14(2021); assembly: GCF_019431355.1. Lineage (NCBI taxonomy): Bacteria > Bacillati > Bacillota > Bacilli > Caryophanales > Paenibacillaceae > Paenibacillus > Paenibacillus sp. R14(2021). Next base: position 5,980,684 of record NZ_CP080269.1, on the reverse strand, counting down.
GGGATTGCGGCGTATCGCGCGGCGGATGATCTGCCTGCTCTTCTTATCCCCCGTATTCGTGACCGTACATGTATTAATCAGATAAACATCAGCTGTCGTCGTCTCGAAGTCGACCTGTTCATAGCCTTCGTTCTTGAACAGCTGCCAGATCGCTTCCGTATCGTAAAAGTTAACCTTGCATCCTAATGTGTAAAAAGCAACCGACGGCATGTCGTTAAGCGCCTCCCATTTCTCCGGATTCATACATGAGGCAGGCGAGTCCAACCATCGCAGCGGTTTCCGTGCGTAAGATTCGCTTGCCAAGACCGACGACAATTGCGCCGGCCTTCTCGGCTTCCTCGGCTTCACGCTCGGTGAAGCCGCCCTCCGGGCCGACGATGAGCAGTATACGCCTCTCTTCGCCGCCCCAATTCTCATTCAATCGATGCCTCGCGACGGCTTCTCTTAATCCAAGCCCGCCGCCTTCCTTCTCATAGCAAAACAACGCCAAATCGGCTGAAGCAATTCGCGCCAGCAGCTGCTCCCAGGAGGCAACCGCCTCGATCGACGGAATCCGGCTCCGATGCGCCTGCTCCGCCGCTTCTTTGGCGATTTTGCCCCAGCGCTCCAGCCGCTTGGCTTCTTTCTTCCCGTCATATTGAACAATCATTCGCTGGGACTCGAACGGCACGAAAGCTGCTGCGCCGATTTCCGTTCCCTTCTGAATGACGATTTCCATTTTGTCGCCCTTCGGCAGGCTCTGCGCTACCGTCACGGACCAAACCGGCTCGCCTGTCATCGGCAGCCATTCGTTCACTTCGGCCTCTACTCGCCCAGGTGATAGGTTTATGAGCTTAGCTTCCGCAACGCGCTCGGCTCCATCACTGACGATAATTAGATCTCCGGCTTCCATCCGCATAACGCGCGTAATATGATGCGCATCATCGCCCTCAAGCACAATGGACCGATCCGCGATCTGCTCCGGTGTTACAAAATATCGCTGCATTGAGATTGAACCTTTCCAGTCAGATCACAGACACCGCACCCGCGGTCTGCGTAAAAACTTCAACCTATATCATACACGTTTTGGCTCTGCTTCGCCAGCGTTTAGCACATTTCCAGTGACTGGTCAAGGCTGCAAAAGTCATTACTTCAAGAAGAAGTCGGTCCACAGCGCCGGCCAATTGACCGAATCGAATACCAATTCGCATTTATTAACCGTAAACAGGAAAATATCGCTCCACAGCGAGAACAGCGGATCTAACGTCTCTCTTCGCAATGAAGGTATGAAGACGATCAGAAGGAAAACAAAAATTCCCCAGTGCGCGCGTTGGTCCATGTGGTATCTCACCTTGAGCGGCACGAGATCTTGAATAATACGGTAGCCGTCAAGCGGCGGTACAGGAATCAGATTGAATAAGAACAACAGGATATTAATCGTAATCAAATAATACGAGAAATGCCCAACGGCTTGTTGAACACCATGTGATGCCGAATTCAGAAAACCGGTCTCGTTCAGGATGTACACTGCAATAATGCCGAGCACGGCAATGAGCAAATTGCTGAGCGGGCCAACCGCCGATACGACAATGCCCATCAGCCGGGGATGCTTGAATCTACCTCTGTTTACGGGAACCGGCTTCGCCCATCCGAAACCGGCGACCAAGAGCAGAATCGTGCCCAGCACATCTAAGTGAACGCGAGGATTCAGCGTCACGCGCCCGGCGTCGTAAGCGGTTCGATCTCCGAATTTATAAGCAAAGTAAGCATGGGCAAACTCATGCACCGTGAATGCGATCATCAAAACTAGAAAGACGAACGGCAAATCACTGAGCGGATACCATAAAAAATCCGACACGATCGGGCCTCCTAAAAGTTTTCTGCGATACTCCTTGAGATACATCAGTGCGAGCAGAAAACTCGCTTCGGAAGCATAGGCTTAGTTTTCTGCGATACGCACGCGCATTTACTCCGGTTTCTTGGCAACGAAGGCAATCCAATCCTGATCGCGCTGGCGGTCCAAAATCGTGAATCCGGCTGCTTGCAATCCAGCCGCAACGTCTTCTTCTTTGTTCTTGAAAATACCTGACGCGATATACGTGCCGCCTGGCTTCAGCGCAGCGTACACATCGTCCAAGAACAGCAGAATAATTTCGGCCAAAATGTTCGCCACGACGAGATCTACGGGAACGGTAACATTCAGCGGCACGGACGAGGTATCTGCCGTATCCTTTTTCAACACGCCGAGCAAATCGCTCAAGTACACTTGGATATCGCCTTCAAGACCATTCAGCCGGCTGTTCTCCTTCGCCGAGGTAACCGCAATAGGATCCAAATCGAGCGCAAGCACTTTGCGCGCACCGAGAAGCATCGCCCCGATCGCTAGAATACCGGAGCCTGTTCCAACGTCGATTACTTCCTCGCCGCCTTTGATGACGGATTCAAGCGTGCGAAGACAAAGCGCAGTCGTCGGATGCGTCCCTGTTCCAAACGCCATGCCGGGATCAAGCTCGATAATACGTTCATCCGGTGAAGGTGTGTACTCTTCCCAAGTCGGCTTGATCGTCAAACGCTCCGATACGCGAATCGGCTTAAAATATTGTTTCCATGCATTCGCCCAATCTTCCTCGTCTACCAGCGCTTTGGACAGCTTATAATCACCGGGATCGATATCGAATTCACGGAGCTGATCGATTCTAGCTGGCAAGCTCGCCATCAATGCATCAATATCCGTATCAAGCTCGGAGAAGTAGCCTTTAATGACGGCCTGGCCTTCCGGAATATCGTTAAGCGGATGCTCATACCATTGTCCGAGCGAGGTGTCACGCTGCTTGTTCAGCGTTCCTGATTCTTCAATGGATACGCCGTCCGCATCCAATTCATGCAAAAAGTTGGAAATCATCTCGATCGCTTCTTCCGTTGTCGAGATCGTCAATTCATGCCATTTCACGTTGTAAATCCCCCTGATCTTCTTAGTCAATCCTTCTTCATACGTAAACCTATGACGTCTATTCTACACCAGATGGCCCTTATGCACAAAAAAGCCGAATGCCCCGGGTCCCTCGCAAGACCCAAGTATTCGGCTTCCTTCGTCATTTATTGCTCTACGGTCCCGCCGGACTGGCGGATGACATGCATGGCGCGTTCCATCAGCTCTTCGCCGACCATAGCGGTAATCGAGATCCCGTCATGGCCTTCATCGACGTGCTCCACGCGAAGAAACTGAAGCTTATGCTGCGCTTCCCGGGCATGCCTGCTCTCCAGGAAGGTGGCAAAAATCGTTGCCGTCACGGCGCAACCTCCTTAAAGCAGGCGCTGTGCCTGTGCTTTGGCATTCGTTTGTACTCTCGCGTCAGCTTCTTCCGCCCGCTTCATTGCAATTCGATCCGCGTCGTCGGCATTTTCCTCGGAAAACTCGACGTCTTCATTTTTGCCGATTGGCAGGTTAGCAAAATTTTGCTTCTCCAGGTCTAGATCGCGGTTGCTCATCGTAACTCTCCTTCGCGTCTTGAATGAAATGAACACGAGGATTAGCATCGACTAACGTCCGCGACTTTATGCTGGAAGAAGTTTAGTCGCCGCGGAAAGCTTTCTTCATTTTCTCGAAAATCGACTCGTGGTGCTCATGCTGGACTTCTCCAGCACCGCCGCCTTCGACACCCGCGAATTGACGAAGCATTTCCTTCTGGTCCTCGCTCAAGTTCGTCGGCGTAACGACCGTCACCTTTACGTGCTGATCGCCTTGGCCGTAGCCCCGCAGCCGCGGAACGCCTTTGCCCTTGAGGCGGAAATACGTGCCGGTCTGCGTGCCCGCAGGGATTTTAAGCTTGACCTTCTCGCTCAGCGTCGGAATTTCAATCTCGTCGCCAAGTGCAGCTTGCGCGAACGTAAGCGGCACTTCGCAGTAGATATCGTCGTTCTCGCGCTCGAAGAAATCATGCGGCTTCACGCGCAGAACGATATAAAGATCGCCTGCCGGGCCGCCGCGCGTTCCGCTTTCGCCTTCGCCGGACAAACGGATTTGAGCGCCTTCGTCGACACCCGCAGGAATCTTAACGTTGATTTTGCGTTGTTTTTTCACTTTGCCTGCACCATGGCAGGTTGTGCATTTTTCTTTGATGATTTTACCGGAGCCGTTACAGTTCGAGCATGCGCGGCGGTTAACCATACGGCCGAACGGCGTGTTTTGAACGACTTCCTGCTGACCGCTGCCTCGGCAGACGGAGCATGTCTCCGGCTTGGTCCCCGGCTTAGCGCCGGACCCCGAGCAAGTATCGCAGTTTTCCGTACGCGGAATCGTGATTTCGGTTTCTTTGCCGAATACGGCTTCCTTAAACTCGATGGTCATCGTGTACTGCAGATCATTACCGCGCTGCGGTGCGTTCGGATCGCGCCGGCCGCCTCCGCCGCCGCCGAAGAACATGTCGAAGATATCGCCGAAGCCGCCGCCGAAATCGCCAGCACCGCCGCCGCCGAAGCCTTGGTTAGGGTCGACATGGCCGTACTGATCGTACGTCGCCCGCTTGCCGCCGTCGCTCAGCACGTCGTAGGCTTCCTTCACTTCTTTGAATTTGGATTCCGCGTCCGGTTCCTTGTTTACGTCCGGATGGTATTGGCGTGCCATCTTACGGTACGCTTTTTTGATTTCGTCGTCATTCGCGCTTTTCCCAACGCCAAGGACTTCATAATAATCCCGCTTATCTGCCAAAATCCGTCACCCCGTCTCCTGCTTCCGCTGATTTCTCTCTCCGGCTTTCGTGCCCATAGCAATGAAAGCAAACCGCCTCTTTCATTTCTACAAATCGAAAAACGGCTGCGCCGTCCGAAATTTTTACGGACGGCGCACCGTTTACGCGAAACCAACTTCCATCCTATTAATCCTGTTTATTTCTTATCGTCAACAACTTCATAGTCAGCGTCGACTACGTTGTCTTTGCCTTGCGGACCGCTGGCTTCAGGGCCTGCGCCTTCCGCGCCTTGTGCCGCTCCGGCTTGCTCATAGAGCTTAACGGACAGCTGCTGTACGATTTCAGTCAGCGCTTCGGCTGCCGCATTGATTTGCTCGAGGTCATCCGTTGCCAGTGCTGCCGTTACTTTCTCTTTGGCTTCATTCGCTTTCGCGATCTCGGAAGCATCTACTTTATCGCCTAGATCCTTGATCGTTTTGTCAACGGAGTACACCAGCTGGTCAGCGCTGTTCTTCGCTTCAACCAGTTCACGGCGCTTGCGGTCGTCCTCTGCATTCAGCTCGGCATCTTTCATCATACGATCGATTTCTTCATCCGACAAGCCGCTGGAAGAAGTTATCGTGATTTTATGGCTTTTGCCAGTGCCTTTGTCAAGTGCCGATACGTTAACGATACCATTGGCATCGATATCGAATGTAACTTCGATTTGCGGAACGCCGCGCGGTGCCAGCGGGATCTCACCAAGCGTGAAACGGCCCAGCGTTTTGTTGCCGGCAGCCATTTGGCGCTCGCCTTGCAGCACGTGAATTTCTACGCTTGGCTGGTTGTCCGCGTACGTGGAGTACACTTGGGATTTGCTCGTAGGAATCGTCGTATTGCGGTCGATCATTTTCGTAAATACGCCGCCTGCCGTTTCGATACCAAGGGACAATGGCGTTACGTCGAGCAATACAACGTCTTTTACGTCTCCTGTCAATACGCCCGCTTGAACAGCTGCACCAAGGGCAACCACTTCGTCCGGGTTAACGCCTTTATGCGGATCTTTACCGATCAGCTTCTTAACTGCGTCTTGTACGGCTGGGATACGCGTGGAACCGCCGACCAGCACCACTTTGTCGATATCGCTTGGGGACATACCGGCATCGCTAAGCGCTTGACGAGTCGGTCCGAGCGTACGTTCAACGAGCGCTGCAGACAGCTCCTCGAATTTCGCGCGAGTCAGGCTAAGCTCCAAATGTTGCGGAACGCCGTCTGCCATCGTAATGAACGGCAGGGAAATCGACGAAGTCAGCACGCCGGAAAGTTCTTTCTTCGCTTTCTCCGCTGCATCTTTCAAACGTTGTACAGCCGCTTTATCTTTGGAAAGGTCTACGCCTTGTTCTTTCTTGAATTCGGATACGAGGTAGTCGATGATCACTTGGTCGAAGTCGTCGCCGCCCAGACGGTTGTCACCGCTTGTCGCTTTAACTTCGAAGAAGCCGTCGCCGAGCTCAAGGATGGATACGTCGAACGTACCGCCGCCAAGATCGTATACGAGGATCGTTTGGTCTTCCGTTTTCTCCAGACCGTAAGCAAGCGCAGCCGCTGTAGGCTCGTTGACGATACGAAGCACTTCAAGACCCGCGATTTTACCGGCATCCTTCGTCGCTTGACGCTGGCTGTCGTTGAAGTATGCTGGAACCGTGATAACGGCTTGCGTTACCGTTTGGCCCAGGTAAGCTTCCGCGTCGGATTTCAATTTTTGCAGGATAATAGCGGAAATTTCTTGCGGCGAGAAGTCTTTGCCGTCGATGACTTCTTTATGGTTCGTGCCCATATGGCGTTTAATGGAGATGATGGTGCGGTCCGGGTTCGTGATGGCTTGACGCTTGGCGGATTCGCCGACGATGCGCTCGCCGTCTTTCTTGAAGCCGACAACGGACGGTGTCGTACGGTTGCCTTCCGGATTCGGGATAACGACGGCTTCGCCGCCCTCCATTACTGCTACGCAAGAGTTGGTTGTTCCAAGGTCGATACCGATTACTTTACTCATAAGTAGAAATCCTCCTTAATGGAATTAAATGATAGGGGATGCTGCATGTCAGCCGCTGACTTTAACCATTGCGGGACGCAGCACTTTATCTTTGAGCACATAGCCCTTCTGTACTTCCTCGACAACGATGCCTTCTTCGTGTTCCTCGGACTCCACCGTCATGATGGCTTGATGGAACTCCGGATTAAAGGATTGGCCTACGGCATCCATTGGTTTCAAGCCTTCGGCTTCAAGCACGCCTTCCAGCTGGCGGAAAATCATATCCACGCCTTTAGAGAACGACTCCACGTCGCCTCCTGTCTTGGCAGCTTCAATCGCGCGGCCAAAGTTGTCGACGACTGGCAGCAGCTGGCCGATCAGCTTCATCGAAGCATATTGGGCAAGCTCTTCCTTCTCCTTCATCGTGCGGCGGCGGAAATTATCGAAATCCGCTTGCGCGCGCAGATAACGCTGTTGATTCTCTTCAGCGTGCTTCTCCAGTTCGACGATTCGGCCGTCCTCAGCTGATTCGCCGCCGTTAACCGCCGCTGCTTCTTCAGTCCCTGTTTCTTGCGTTACTTCCGTTTCGCCGTCCACTTCATGTTTATGTTCCTCATCTGTATGCTGTTCATTCACAGACACGTGATCAGACACCTCCTGAAATAATCCAAACGCAATCTTACTTGTACCATCTGCCAAGAAGCACGGACATATCCTTCGACAACACATCCAGAAGACTGATCACTTTGCCGTAATCCATCCGGGTAGGACCTAGAATACCGATGGTGCCGAGCGACTTGCCTTCAATGGAATAGGTCGCCGTAATGAGACTGCAGTTGTTGATGGCTTCATGCGTATTTTCGGTTCCGATGCGGACGCCGATACCACTGGGCAGCGCATTGAACATCTGCATAATCGTCGGCGTTTCATCGAGCAAATCGAGCAGCGTCTTTACCTTATCGACATCCTTGAATTCCGGCTGCGTGAGCATATTCGTCGTACCGCTCATGAAGACGCGGTGATCGTTCTCGCTCTTCAGCGCATCGTTCAGAACACCGAGCAGCCGCTCGCATTGGTCCGCATAACGGCCAAGCTCCTGACCGACTTCCGAATAAAGCTTCGACTTGAGACGGGCAAACGGAACGCCAATCAGCTTGGCATTCAAGATTTGAACCGCCTGCAGCATTTCCTCCATATTCATGTCGTCCGGCAAGGAAATCGTCCGATTCTCCACGTGACCCGTATTCGTGACGATGATCGCCACGGCGGTGTCTTCGCTTAGCGGCACCAGCTGAAAATGCTTCAGCGATGTCGTGAACGTCTCCGGCCCAAGCACGATGCTCGTATAATTCGTCATATTCGACAGAATCATGGCCGCATGCTGGATGATTTGCTCCATCTGATTCATTTTCTCCGTGAAGAAGGAACGCACCGTCTGCATTTCATGTTCATTGATTTCGTTAAGTCTGACGAGATGATCGACATAATATCGGTAGCCCTTAATCGACGGAATCCGGCCTGCAGAGGTATGGGGCTGCTCCAAGAAGCCAAGCTCCTCGAGATCAGCCATTTCGTTGCGAATGGTCGCCGGACTAAAGCTGACGTCGCTTCGCTTCGAAATACTGCGTGAACCAATTGGCTCCGCCGAGCGGATATAATCGTCTATGATGACATTCAAAATCATTCGCTGCCGATCCGTTAACATCGCAGTCCCTCCCAAATAGTTACACCGAATTCATGCCGATCAAACGCATGCCAAATCGTTCATTTCGCTGTCGTTAGCACTCGATAGCGTTGAGTGCTAATCATTACTACAAAAATACCAAAACCGCTTAGCTATTGTCAAGTCGGTTCGGCATTTTAAGTATGGCTATTTCAAGAGCCGCATCAGCCCTGCCAATGGAAGCATTCGTACTAAAAAAAGAACCGGCTTGGCAAAGCCAAGTCAGTTCAGCATTTTAAGTACCGCTATTTCATCGCAGGCGTGCTGCTTCGGGCAGTTGACGCAATCCGTCCACACCTTTTCGGGGAAAATTTCCTTGTTGACGACCGTGAAGCCGTTCTTCTCGAAAAAGCGCACCTCGTACGTCAGCGCCATAATCTTCGGAATCTGCTGCTCACGCGCTTCATGGATCAATTGATCGACCAGCTTGCTGCCAATGCCGAGTCCCTTGTAGCTCTCGGAAATGCCAAGCGAGCGAATTTCGACCAGATCCGTGCCGAGTCTCGTCAGCGAACCGCAGCCGACGACTTCACTCCCGACTTCCGCGACGACGAATGTATCCATCTGACGTTTCAGCGTTTCGCGTGAACGCGGCAGCATAATTCCTCTCTCAGCGTATCCGGCAATCAACGCTGCCAGCGTATCGATATCGTTCTCGGTCGCTCTTCTGCATACCGCTTCCATTCGCGCTCGCCTCCAGTCTTCCCAATCAAATGCCAGAATCAATACGAATAAATATACAACACAGTGCATGACTACACAAGACCTAATTGTCCGTTAACCTAAGCAAGTCTAGCTGATAAACGCGCCGAACACTTCGTTGCCAAGCGGTATGCCTTTCTTTGACAATCGATAGCCGCCTCCATGTCCGGAAGTCGATTCGATCAATCCCTGCTTCAACAATTGCTGAAGCGCATCGCCGAAGATGCTCTCAAGTGTCCGACCTGCGAATTGCGCGGCAAAATCGTCGTTGTTTACGCCTTGAAGCATACGAAGTCCGACCATCATGAAGTCCTCCATCGCCTCTTCCTCAGGCACCGGATTCGTCTCCAGCCGCGGAAGCCGGCTTGCAGCAGCATCCAAATACGGCTGAATGCCTTTAATATTGACATGGCGTTCTCCGCGGGCGTAACCGTGCGCACCCGCCCCAAGACCGTAATACGGCTCATTGCGCCAATACGTAATGTTATGTCTGCTTTCGAAGCCCGGCTTGGCGAAGTTGCTGATCTCATAATGGTTGAAGCCTGCTCCCGTCAACTTCTCGATAAGCAGCATATACATCGCGAGCTCGTCCTCTTCTGGAGGCAGCGGCAGCTCGTTGCGTTCATATAAGGCGTGGAACAGCGTATTCTCCTCGACCTTCAGCCCATAGAGCGAATAATGCGGCAGATTCAGCGCAAGCGCCTTGGCCACGCTGTCCGAGAGCTGTTCGACGCGTTGACCTGGCAGGCCGAACATAAGGTCGATCGATAGATTATCAAACCCTGCCGTACGCGCATTCTCGATGCTGCGATACACGTCATCCACATTATGAATCCGTCCGATGCGCTCCAGCAGGCCGTTATCAAAGGACTGCACGCCGAAGCTGATCCGGTTGACACCGCCTGCCCGCATGGCAGTCAGCTTCTCAAGATCCGTCGTACCCGGATTCGCTTCCATCGTGAACTCCGCATCGGGATGAATAGGAAAATGCCGCTTCACGGAGGACAAAAACCGTTCCATCTGCGGCGGCGTCAATACGGTCGGCGTCCCTCCGCCAACGAAGACGGTGCGGATTTCTTCTGGCGGCAGCGCCTCGGTGGTCATGACCATCTCTCGCTCCAGCGCGTCCAGGTAGGCATCGACAGGCTGACCCTTCAGAACGTAAGAGGTGAAGTCGCAATAATGACACTTGTTCGTACAAAAAGGAATATGGATATAAAGCGCCCTAGGCGCGTGCGTTAACATCGTGTATAACCTCCAAGGTCTTGCCCGATTACAAATTAACGAAGGCAAAGTACGCCATTGCCTCCATTTCTTGCTTAAATAAAGAAAAGGGAGCGAGGATGCTCCCTTCAAAACTGCTGCGTTGAGATGGGCCGAAGGCCGGTAAGGAGATGAAGCAACGAAACAAAATCAAGAAATCAGAACTACAACAGCGAGCGGAATCCCTTACAGGCCGGAGGCCGTTCCTCCAACGCTTAATCCTCGTCGATTTTCAATACCGCCATGAACGCTTCCTGCGGCACCTCGACGCTGCCGACCTGCTTCATGCGCTTCTTGCCTTCCTTCTGCTTATCGAGCAGTTTACGTTTCCGGCTGATGTCGCCGCCGTAACATTTGGCAAGGACGTTCTTGCGCATCGCTTTAACCGTCTCGCGCGCGATAATCTTATTCCCGATGGATGCCTGAATAGGAACCTCAAACATCTGGCGCGGGATCAATTCCTTGAGCTTCTCGCAAATGATTTTGCCGCGGTGGTAGGCGCGGTCGCGGTGAACGATAACGGACAAGGCATCGACCTGCTCGTTGTTCAGCATGATGTCCATCTTCACCAGCTTCGATTGACGATAACCGGACACCTCGTAGTCGAAGGAAGCATAGCCCTTCGTGCTGGACTTCAACTGATCGAAGAAATCGTAAACGATCTCGGACAGCGGCATATCGTACGTAATGGTAACCCGGTTCGTATCCAAGTACTCCATATTCACGAACTCGCCGCGCTTATTCTGGCACAGCTCCATGATCGCGCCGACGTAATCGTTCGGCACGATGATCGCCGCCTTAACGAAAGGCTCTTCGACGTATTCGATTTTGCTGACGTCGGGATAGTTGGACGGGTTGTCGATCTCAATGACATCGCCGTTCGTCAACGTAACCCGGTATATAACGCTTGGCGCCGTCGTAATGAGCGGAATGTTAAATTCGCGTTCAATTCGCTCTTGAATGATTTCCATGTGCAGCAGGCCCAAGAAGCCGCAGCGATAGCCGAAGCCGAGCGCCGTGGAGGATTCCGCCTCGTAACGAAGCGAAGCATCGTTCAGTTCCAGCTTCTCCAGCGCATCGCGCAAATCATTGTAGTCCTGCGTTTCAATCGGATACAAACCGCAGAATACCATCGGGTTGATTTTGCGGTAGCCCGGCAGCGCTTCGAGCGCAGGCTTCTTCGCGTCCGTAATCGTATCACCGACGCGGGTATCCTTCACGTTCTTGATTCCTGCTACGACGAAGCCTACGTCGCCGACCGACAACTCGCCGACGATGCCCATCCGCGGCATGAATGCGCCCACTTCTATGACTTCGAATTCAGCGCCGGTCGCCATGAAGCGGATTTTCTTGCCGGCTTTGATATGGCCGTCGATGACGCGCACGTAAACGATAACGCCCTTGTACGGATCATAGTGGGAATCGAAAATGAGTGCCTTCAGCGGCTCGTCCGGGTCGCCTGTAGGCGCCGGAACCTTCGTGACGACCTGCTCCAAAATTTCTTTGATGCCGATGCCCGCTTTCGCGGAAGCGTGTACGGCATCGCTCGCGTCAAGGCCGATAACGTCCTCGATTTCCTGCTTAACCCGTTCCGGCTCAGCGCTTGGCAGATCGATTTTGTTCAGGACAGGAATGATCTCGAGATTGTTATCGAGCGCCAAGTATACGTTGGCAAGCGTCTGCGCTTCAATCCCCTGCGCGGCGTCAACGACAAGAAGAGCGCCTTCGCAAGCAGCCAGACTGCGCGAAACCTCGTATGTAAAGTCGACGTGTCCCGGTGTGTCGATCAGGTTCAAAATATATTCCTCGCCGTTGTCCGCCTTATAAGCTAGACGCACGGCCTGCAGCTTTATCGTAATGCCGCGTTCGCGTTCCAAGTCCATTTGGTCAAGCACTTGCTCCTGCATTTCGCGCGACGAAAGTGCGCCCGTAAATTCGAGAATCCGGTCGGCCAGCGTCGATTTCCCATGATCGATATGGGCAATGATGGAGAAGTTTCTAATTCGTGTTTGTCTTTCGCGTACGTCCGCCATGCTTAACCCCCAGAGGTACCTATATGCTAATCATCGTATCATTATATCAGTTTGAACAGGGGGCATCAATCCGTTACCTTCTCAAAAAGCGAAACCACCATGCGGATCCCCTTCGAGGAGATCGATTGCAGCACGCCTGCCGTACCGTCAGCCACCTGATTTACGGTGGATTCGCTACGTAATTCTGGAAGGCCGGGCAGCCGTTTGGCCAGCTCCTCCTGCAGCAGTCGTTCGTATTCGCGGCGGATCTCTTCTTCCGTCCGTCCATGCTGGGCATCCGCGACCGTGCGCTGCTGCAGTGCGGGAAGCAGCCTGTCATCTTCCGGCAGCAGCCCGGCCTGCCCTGCTTGCGGCTGCACGCCGCTGCTGATGCTGCCGCTTGGGTCTACGGGACCATAGATTCTCTCAATTCCGCTAGAAGCAATATCGATTCCAAACAGCACGATCAAAGCGACTGCTCCTCCGACTAGGGCGGTTTTCATCGTTTGGCGGCGCATGGCTCTTCTCCCCTTTTATTTCGTATTCGGTGCCGATACTTTCTCGGCCTTCCAGTAAATATCTGCAATCACTTTCGCCAGCACGTCGGCGGTGCGGTACGATTCTTTGAGCGTATTATCCTTGCCGCCGATTTCGATCAGCACGCTGTCGGGCGCAAGCGATTGATTGTATTCGCCGTTCCCGCTGGCCGTCGTTTTGCCCCAGATGCGGGATATGCCGGGATAGGATTTCTCGAGCTCGTCGTGGATTTCGCTTGCAAAGGCCTCGTTCTTCTTCCAATCGGGATTGGCTTGTCCGACGATGAACATGATTTTCGCGTAATCTTCGCCGCCGATTGTAACGGTCGTATTCTTCCGTTCTGACGAATCGCGGTGGATATCGAAGAAAAATTTCAATCCTTGATTGTCTGCCATCGCGTCGACGACCGTTTTCTTCGAATATTTATAGGATAGGAGCCAATTGTAATTTTTAATCGTCGATGGATAGTCCGTAGAAGATTGCAGCGCTCCGACGCCTAATTTATTCAGCTGCACGGATAAACGCTTGCCTACAAGCGATATGTTCTTTACCTTGGATTCCGGCGTTTTCCTCGAACTGAGTTCCGGGAACCATGATTCACGGATATGGGAGTGATAGATGAATACGACCTTCCGTCCGCTCGTCGAAGGCAAAGCAGGCCCGCCCTGATCATTCGCGGAAGGCTTGGGATCGTTGTCGCCCGAGTCATTAGGTGCGTCCGTATCTTCGGACGGCTCGTCCTCCGTTATTGCTCCTATATCGCCGGGGTCATGATCCGGACGGTCGGAATCGGAAACGTTGTCTGCCGTTTCATGACCGTTATCCGGCAGCGGTTCTTGATCCTCGGGTTCAACCAGCGCATCCGTGCCAGAGCCAGGGCGGATCAGCGTGAACGTATCGCTGTACAAGCCGGCGTACTGGCTAGCCAACAGGCTTTTGGGATCATCAGGATTTATATCCGTTAGCAGCCGAATCAGAAAGCTGCTGATTTGCCGGCCCGTAATCGACGATTTGGTATCGGCTTTGGCCGTGCCGGGCATTTCCATAGCCAGCATGTCGGAGAACAACCCGCCGGAAACCGAAGCGGCGAAGCCTTTCATCGTTGACATCGGGGACGTCGATGCCTTCTGCTGCACGATAACGCCGATGCCAACCACAAGGACAAGGACCATAGATCCTAAGGACAACAAGGCGAAGGTGCGGCCGGTAACGAGCAGCTGTCTCAGCCGAATGCTGCTTCTGCCGATATTCAAGGTTATGAACGTTCGTTTCATTCGCTTGGTTCCTCCCAGCTTCAGAATGCGCAGGTTCCATATTCGCTCACCAGGCTAATATCAATTTATGAAGACAACCCGTTTCATAGAACCGAAAGTTTACTAGAATGATGAGCTGCTGCATAATTGCTAGATTCATAGAGAGCGAAGATAACTTCGTTCCAGTCCAAGCCTCACTCCTCGCACGCAAAAAAGCCCGGACTGCTTAAAGCGGACCGGGCTTGCCCTTGCCAGCTGCTAGTGGGTGTAAGCAGCGACGTTGCTCTTGTCAACAGCCTCGTGCAGCGCAGCATTGAGCCCGCTTGCCACGATATTGGCGATGTCTTCAATAAATTGATCGATTTCCTTCGGTGTAACCAGCAGATCATGTCCGAGCGGGCCAAGCGCTTCGCGAACCAGCTGCAGCCGCTCATTCTCGTCAATCGCATCCAGCAGGCCCATAAAGTTGTCCGCCTGATTAGCATGCTTTCTCAGATGCTCACGCATTAAATCAATGCTGTTGCTGACGATGGTGGAAGCATACAGCACAGTAGGCACGCCGATGGCGATGACGGGCACACCAAGGATTTCCTTAGTCAAGCCGCGCCGTTTGTTACCGATTCCCGAACCGGGATGAATACCGGTATCCGCGATTTGAATCGTCGTATTGACCCGCTCCAGCGCCTTGGAAGCCAGCGCATCGATGGCGATTATAAGCTCGGGCTTCGAACGGTCCACGATGCCCTGTACGATATCGCTGGATTCGATGCCGGTAATGCCAAGAACGCCTGGTGCGACCGCGCTTACATTCCGGTAGCCCGGCGCGACTTCATTTGGCATCAGTTCAAAGAAATGCCGGGTCACGAGCGCGTTCTCAACAACGATTGGTCCCAGCGCATCGGGGGTAACGTTCCAGTTGCCAAGCCCGACGATTAATACATTGGCTGTCTTGCTGATGCCGACTCGGTCCAAGAATGCCGCGAACTCCTGTGCCAGCTTTGTAGCGACGCGATCCTGCAGGCCGGTATCCTGCTTGCGAAGCTCCGGAACTTCAAACGTTACATAATGCCCCATCATCTTGCCCATGATGTTGGAGCCTTCCTCAGTCGTCACCTCTAACCGTGTAATCGTAATACCGCCATCCTCCGTCACCTCGGACAGCACGCCGGGAATTGGGCCTTTCCCTGCCGATTCCGCGAGTTCTTTCGCTTCAAGCGCCAAATCTATTCCTACGTTAAAGCGCTGCAGATCCAGTTCAGTCATCTTATAAGGGCACTCCTTCCATTGTCGTATGGCAGTAGTTTGCGGAAGCGCTGTGCGATTTATGCGGCTCTGTACGCGGAATACATAGAATTGAAGGTGGAAGCGCTATTGCTTTTTGTCATTGCCCATGGTACACTGTGTCAAGTTGTGTTTGTTACAAAGGGTTTTCCCTTTTTACAGGAGGTGAATGCAATGCCAAACATTAAATCCGCAGTCAAACGCGTTAAGACAATCGAGAAACGCCGCGCTTTGAACGCTTCGCAAAAATCAGCTCTCCGCACGGCCGTTAAAGCTGCTGACCAAGCTGTAGTTGCTACTGATGTCGCTGCTGCCAAAGCAGCTTTGATCAACGCAACGAAGAAGCTGGATAAAGCTGCAACTAAAGGCCTGATTCATAAAAATGCAGCTGCTCGTAAAAAGTCGCGTCTGGCTAAAAAGCTGAACGCACTTAGCGCTCAAGCCTAAACCAAACAAACGAAAGTCCTGCTCTCTCGCTTCGGCGAAAGGCAGGACTTTTTTAATGCATTTATCAAGCGCCAGGCGCTTCCACAGCACGTCAGGCTGCCAGCGACAGCAGGAACAGTTCAAGACCCAGCGTCTTATCGACGCGTCCCGTCTTCATGCCGTAATCCAGCTCTGCGAGCTTGCTCAGATGCTTCCCGAGCGTCTGTGCGGAGAATCGCTTCGCCTTCTCTGCAGCCAGCTTAACGGCATAAGGATGCAGCCCCAGCTGTCCAGCCATCTGCTGCGGGGAGTAGTTATGCTGCTCCAGCTCCTTCACCTGCAGCATGATGCGGAACTGTCTCGCGATCAGAGCCGCGATCTTGATCGGCTCTTCGCGGCGAAGCAGGAGCTCAGCATACAACTTGAGCGCCTTCTCCACATGCAGGGACGCCATAGCGTCAATAAGCGCGAACACGTCCTCTTCGACCGTCGAAGCAATCAGATGCTCCACGTCCTCATTCGATATCGTGCCGCCGCTGCCGGCATGCAGGCAGAGCTTATCTACCTCATGCGCAAGATGCTGCATACTCGTCCCCGTCCTTGCTAGAAGCAGCTGCGCCGCCTCGCGGCCCATCGTTCTGCCTTGCTCTTCCGCCCGCTTGACCGTCCACTGCAGCAGCTCGTTCTCCTGAAGCTCTTGGAACGCAATCAGCGCATCCTGCTCCTTCAGCCATTTCACAACCTTTCGGCGCTCATCCAGCTTCTCAGCCATCACCTGGAAGACGACGACACTGCTCTCGCAAGGCTGCTTCAAATAGGCGAGGAGCGAATCCGTCCCGTGCTCAAGCTTGCCTTCCTTCCCCTGAGCGGCAGCCAGTACGGAAGCATCCCGAATGAGCACCAGCTTGCGCGAAGCGAAGAACGGCAGCGTATCCGCTTCGGCGACCGCTTCCTCGATCGGCGTCTCGGCCGTATCGAACTTCACGATACCAAGCTCACGCTCTTCCGGCGGCAGCAGCTTGTCCGTCAAGGCGTCGATGAATTGGCGCATTCGGTAGCGATCCTTCCCGTACAGCACATAGACCGGCCTGAACTGTCCCGCCTTCCATTCCTTTGCGGCGTCTTTGATTTCCACCCGTAAATCCCCCTTTGAACCGTCATTCCTACGATAGCGTCATTCCGCAGAAAACGCAACAAAGGGATGAAGCGGCTTGCACTTCATCCCTTTGTCCCCGAACATCTATATAAACATTCGCCAGCGATCGGTCCATGGTACCGGCTGCGAATGGTCATACGACGTCAAGGCTGCTCTCGAACGTCCCATGACTTCTTCTACCCTACACCATACGCGGCTGTCACGTCATGTGTGCATGGGCAAAATCATTATTTGATAGATTGTACTTGTTCCTGCTCTGTCGCCGCATTGGGGTCGACGACGTACGTATGCTTCGAACCGTCAGCCGAAACAGCCTCGTATGTCAACGATGTGCTGTCCGCCGCCCATTTCAGGTTCGAAATGCCGGTTCGTGTGACGCTTTGAAAGATCATCAAGCTATCGCTGACCGTGTAGATTTTCACCGAATTGTCAACGATAAACGCCTGAAACTTATTGTCGACCGAAATTGGCGAAGCCATGACGGCTGAAGACGTGAAGGCTTGCTCCTTATCGGACTCCGTACCGTGCTTATCCGTACTCGCGGCTGTCCCACCCGCTGCTTTCGTGCTGTTTCCAGCCGAGTCTGCCGCAGGCGACAAATTGCTGTCCGTGGAAACTTCATAATTCGGCGTATTCGCGCTTCCTTCAACCTCAGTACGCGCCACGTCACCATTCGATAATGGCGGCATCGTCTCGCCGTTCGGATCTACATTCCGTGCCGCGCCCTTTTTCGATACGACGGTATCCGGCTCAACCTTGTTGTTCGCTGCCCCTTGAGCCGCCGGTACCTCATCAGCCGCTGCTGCCCGATCCGACCCGTCCGTCATCTTAGACGTATTGGCATCGGCAGAATCGTCCGTGGATGCCGAACTGTTGGAAGCAGCTGAGTCAGCAACCGAAATCCCGCTGTCATTGTCGATAAGCGAATAGTTCGACTGATGGCTGAGGAAAAACATCCCCACCATCACGCCGGCCGCTACGACACCGCCCAACGCGGATACGGGGAGCCATTTCTTCCAACGGTTCTTCGCCGGTGCTGTCTGTCCTGCAGGAGACACAGGTTCACCTGCAATAACGATGTGAGGCACATGGCCTGGAAGATCGGCCGTTGTTTGAAGCTCGGCCAATCGAGGCAGTATCGCATCAACTAAGCTATAGCTTGGCGTTACCTTCGGTAAGCTTTCCAGTCCTGAAGAAAGCAGCTTGAGCCGCTCGAACATGGCCGCGCATTCGGAGCATTGCCGTGTATGAGTCATCAAGATTTCGGTTTCCTGTTCATCAAGGTCCCCGTCAAGCTGCCTTTGCATATAGTCCATCACCTCTTGACAATTCATCCTCGGACACCCCCTCTCTGATAATCATGCAGATAAGTTTGCAGCTGCTGTCTCGCCCGGAATAAGTAAGATTTGACCGTGTTCAGCGGAAGGTCTAGCGATTCCGCGATTTCATTATACGAGAAATCCTGCAGGTATCTCAGTACGACGACGGCCCTGTGATGCTCGGGGAGCTTGTCGATCGCTTGGCGGATATCCTGAGACGCATAAGAGGACAGAACTTCCTCTTCTACGGAATGGGTGTCCTGAAACACCAAGTCATGCTCGTCAATGGAGACCGTAGGCTTGTTCCGGCGGAATTTATCGATACATATATTCGTAACGATCCGCTGGACCCACGTTTTAAACTGCGCTTTTTCCTCATACGTGCCGATTTTGGTATAAATGCGAATAAGTGCTTCTTGAGCAGCGTCCATCGCATCCTGCTCATTATTTACAATATAATAAGCTGTCCGATAAACGTGATTCTCAATCTCACGCAATAGAGAAATAAGAGCTTCGCCATCGCCGGCTTGCGCGGCTTTGATAAGGCCTGGCTCTACCACGGAGGATCCCCCCTCTTGCAACCTTACAGACGCGTAAGGTCCGTATAATGTTGCACAACGTTTCAATTAATCTTTATAGAAAATTTATGCAATTTCTTTTCAATCCATTTACATAGACCACATCAAAAGAATAGCAGAAAACAAAAGAACCGTACACCCTGCCAGCGTTTTTCCAGCAGTTGTACGGCACTCGAATCATTTGCTGCTAATGCTTTTTCATTAGCAAAGCTATTGCTGCGAACAGCGATTCAATATTGCGATCGATAATCGACAATATTCCGTCCTGGCGTACCGTTCTGACGATAATGCGCCAAATTATCCAATACAATTTCAAGCGCGCGCTCGAAATAATACGCCGTATTGCCGGATTCGTGCGGCGTAATCATCACGTTATCCAGCTGCCAAAGCGGATGATCGGCAGGCAGCGGCTCTTGTTCGAATACATCCAGGCCAGCGCCGGCGATGCTGCCGCTCTGAAGCGCGTCCACCAGCGCGCTCGTATCCGTCGTCCCTCCGCGGCCAATGTTGATATAATACGCGGACGGCTTCATAGCTTCGAACTGCTCGCGACCCAGCAAATGCTTCGTCTCATGTGTCAGCGGCAGGCAGTTAACGACATAATCGCTCTGCGCGAGCACTTCGCCAAGCTCGTTAACCGAATACATGCGATCGACCCATTCCGCAGCCTCTCCCGACTTACGGATTCCAAGCACATTCATGCCGAACGCTTTCGCAATTTTGGCTGTTTCCAGTCCGATCGCTCCTACGCCTATTATCGAGATGGTTTTGTTATGCGCTTCTCCCAGCCGTTCATTCGGCTTCCACGCGCTTGACTGCTGATTCCTGACGGCAGTATGAACACCTCGGGTCAGGGAGAGCAGCATTGCGAATATGGTTTCGGAAATCGGGGAAGGGTGCACGCCGGATGCATTCGTCAAGACGACGCCAAGCGCCGCAATTCGGTCAAGCGGTATATGATCAACACCCGCTCCCAAATTCTGCAGCCATTTCAATGCCGGCCCGTCAGTATATAAAATCTTCTTCACGTCGCGGTTCCAGCCGAGAATGATCTCCGCAGCGATAAGCCGCTCCCTTGCTTCCTCGGGTTCCATGCCCGAAACATCCGTATAGGAAGCGCCCGGCAGTGCGTCTTGAATAGCTTTGACCTGTTCTTGATTGAAAGCATGAACGGAAACAATCGTACGCATACTGCACAGTTCCCCCTTCCATTAATGCCTCAAACAATACCATCAGACCACAGATGTGTCAAACCTGGCGCTTTGGGGTACAACTTCAAATAGAAGAGTCATGCAGCTTACTGGTCCGGTTGAATTTCGGCTTGAATTCAGAATAAATCCGAGTATAATGCTAGGTATATAATCAGCGGCGGAGGGGTCTTCACCATGACATTAGCTCAAGATCAATGGCGCAAACGAAGAGTCGATGACTACCTGGATTTATATAATTACGCATTGGCGCTTGGCGATACAACATGGCAGGCTGAAATTGTAGAAGCGCTGAACCGGACAGATGAAGCTTATGCCGAGGATGTGCGCGAAGCAACGAAGGAGCAGCTCTGGCGGGAATTCAACGACATCAATAATAAAATGATGGATTTATTCGCGCTGATGAAGAAAAGCACCAGTAATGAGGAAGAAACGACGATCAGGGAGATCATCTGGAAGCTGAAGCTTCAGCGTATCCATTTGGCCAAGCAAATCAAAGAAATATGCTGAATGCTGCATGTAGACATAAAACAAGGAGCTGTCCGATTCCGGACAGCTCCTTGTTTCGTAATAAACCAGGTATTTCAGGTCATACTCAACTGCTTTAATCGACAATTAATTTGCCGACCATATTGGCATGGCCCGATCCGCAAACGATCGAGCAATGATAAGGATGTTCACCCGTTTTATCCGCCGTAAAAGTAGCGGTACCGTTATTTTCCTTAATATCCACGTTGTAGTCAGGTATTGCGAACCCATGGAACCCTGCTTCGTCCACAAGTTTAATGGTGACCTTATCACCCTTCTTCACATGAATCTCCGTTTGGTCGAATTTGAAGTTGGTTGCCTTGACCGTAATGGCCTGCCCTCCGCCCGAGCCGGCATTATTCGTTGAGCCTGTATTCGTGTTCGTGTTGTTCGAATTCGCTGACTTCCCGCATCCCGAAGCAGCAAGCGCAGCCGAGCACAGCAGCAGCGATCCGATCATCCCCATACGTATTTTCCCGTTCAAAATAAATCGCCCCTTTTCAAAGCTCTTCTATAGGACCATTGAGATCTCTGATAATCAGGATGCCCTTTGAGACGCCTTGGAATTCATTGCTGCTGTTCAGGTGCAGTGCGAAGTAAGCGATTCAATAAATTCACGCCTTCGAATTTGAATCCCATGATGCGCACCAATTCGATAGCCGCACAAGCAGATCTTCCATCTCACGCTTGCAGTCCGCAAACCACGGATCATTGATACCGGAATTTAATCCTGCGGTGCCGATTGTCTGGAGCAGCTCCTGCGCCGAGGCATATTTCCCCGCACTGTCTTCGGAGTGGGATAGGCTCTTGACTGCTGCCAGATAGGCTTGCAAATCGCATTCGATCTTCGCATCCAGAAAGATCTGTCCATGGCTGGATTGAAGAAGCGAAGCTCCAGTGGGCAGCAGCAGCAGCTTCTTCAAATGACCCAAATACACTTTTACGTTATTTAATGCAATGCTGCGCGGCAGCAGGGGAAACAGGCATTCGCACAGCTCTTCCCTTGTACATGAAGGATGCATCGCCAAATAGGCGATAATATTTTTCGCATAACGTTTGTTCCAGCCCTCCGTGACTGGGATGCCGTTGATATGAACCTGGAAGGTATGAAGCAGTGATAGCTTCAGAACATGCTGCTGCGGATATGATAGCGTTTCCAGTGCAGGCAGCAAGCTCGTCTGTACAAGCGACGGCAAGTAGCTGGTCATACTGGATTTGGGCTTAGGTACCTGGGTTTGTTTGGCATCGGCCGCTTTGCGAATAAAGTCCCTCATCCACTGCGCCGACAGCTGCGGCTGATCGATAAATACCGCATTCGCCGAATTAGGCACGATGAGGAAGCTCCCCATCTTAAAATAACTCGTCGTAATGGATTGAAGCATTGGCAAGTATAATTGATCCCGCTCGCCTGCCAGCAGCAATACGGGACATTCCAGACTCCGTGCTTCCTCTATGGGCCGATCGAGCATTTGAAGCGTAAACAATTTATTATAAGCGCGCTCATCCATTTCATCGTAGGATTGCTTGATAGACTTCACTCTCTCGTCATCCTCGCCTAATAGCGTCAAGTACGGAAGAACTTCGCGGTGAATGACTTCTTGAAAACCGAACCGCTTAATGGCATTCTGATATTCGTCCACGATTTGATTCCACTCAGTCGAGGGATAGAACACAACGATCGAGATCAATATGAGCGATTTGACGAGCTGACTATTCCGGCCGGCAAACGCAATGCCGAGAGATCCTCCGAATGCATGGCTGATGATATGGATAGACGTTAAGCCAAGCTGCGTCGTAACTGCCGATAACTCCTCGCAGAGCAGATCCCAACTTATTGACTCTTCGCTGCCAGCTTTCAAATCGATTAACAGCAGATGATATTCTCGGTTCAAGTCTGCAGTCAAGCTTCCCCAATGCGAGCTATTTAGACCGTTTCCATGCAGCAGCATAATGGTTTCGGCAGCATGAGCGTCCGACCGCATAAATTGATAGTGTATAGTTGTCCGCTGTTCATCGAAAACTGACAAAGTAATACATGCCCCCTGGTGATAAACTACATTCTTGTTAGGCCATTATATCAAAGTCTATCATAGCCTGAAAGCAGTTAAAGGGGCATATTCCCTTGAAAATTCTTATTTAATAGCATGATTATTCATTTTAAATACAATTTAATCCATTTTATTTCGATATGTAGGTTCTGAAAATTGCTCAGAACGGGCTGATGTAATCATTCCGTGGCGCAGTATTTCTACCTTATTTTTCAATAGAATCAGAGAGATTTCAACAAAGGCTTACTCTGGCACTAATCATGATGCTCCAAAAGCCGCTCTCGATGCTCCAGTATGCCCGAAGGACGGATTCGGAACTGGATTTCGCCTCCGGAGTCCGTACGGTAAATGGCAGCACCTCTCTCTTGAAGCCGTGAAACGACGGTCTGGTGCGGATGTCCGTAGGTATTGCTGCGTCCGACCGAAATGACCGCCGCGTCCGGCTTCCAATAGGCGAGCCATTCATCCGAGGTCGAGGATTTGCTCCCATGATGCGATACTTTCATGACGTCGATGGGGTACTGGTTCGCCGCCGCAGCCTCTTCAGATTGCTCCCCCGCCGCTTGCAGCTGCTCCAGAATCGCATGTTCTTCCGCCGCATCCGCATCGCCCGTAAATAGAAACTGCCGGTTATAAAGCGTAATGAGCAGGGCAACGCTCTGACCGTTCTGTTCCTCAATGTCGGGAACGATGTGCGCAGCGGCCTCAGCTTGACTAATCCCTGGAGGTGTTCCAATCGACCGCAAGCTCGTGTAAGAATCCATCGTCCAAGTAAGTCCTTCCGCGGCTTGATACAGCGGAATTCGTGCATCTACCGCCGCGCGAAGCAGTGAAACGGCGTCTTTGGACGCTTTGACCGTTCCGTTCCATAGAATCGCTCGAACCGGAATGGCGTCGACGACGGCTTGAAGACCCTTGATATGGTCGCTGTCGAGGTGCGAGAGAACGAGCAGATCGATGTGATGAACGCCGCGCTGCTGCAGGAGCGGCACGACCAGCTTCTGACCGACCTCGAACGGATCAGCTCGCTGCCTCCACGATTCCTTGCTGCCGAAGGAAACCGCTCCGCCGCCGTCGATTAAAATATGCCGGCCTTCCGGTGTCCGTATATAGACGGAGTCGCCTTGCCCGACATCCAAGAAGTCCACATAAGCGCTGCGGTCGCCATAGTCCGGTGCGTATGCCCCGATCAATAGAGCGGCAAGTGCTGCTATCGCAACCACCAGCGCCAGCGCACCAAATCGCCGCGAGGAGGCTGCCAATGGCAGCGTGATGAACGGTGTCGATGCACCGGCCGGGACCGCCGAACGCAGCAAGCCTGAGAGCGGCTGCGTAGGCGCATCAGTCCCTGATAAAGCAGAAGCAAACGATCCCTTCGAGCCTGACTCTGCCGCCGCTGCCGCGATGTTCGAATCGGCCAAAACATTCCCCTGTTCCGCGGCCGTACGATTCTCTTGGCGCCGCTTTAATAAGAAGAACAACGCTGCAAGCGCCGCATAATAACCGGCCACCCACCAGAGCGCAGGTGTCGCCCATATCAGGCGAAAGCTCTTCATCTCGCTCAGTTTGAAGACGAAGCCGAACGTCAACTCATTGCCAATGGCCGTGATCTCGGCTAGGAGCACACCTGCTGGATGCCACATACCATCCAGCAGCAGCGAAGCTCCGCCAAGCGGCATGACGATGAAGCTGATAAACGGCACCAGCACGAGATTCGCCGCAACGGACAGCAGGTGCAAGCCGTTGAAATAGTATAGCGTAAGCGGCAGTGATACGGCTTGAGCGACCATAGTTACGGATAGCAGATCGAACAGCGCTCCCTTCCACCACGGATTACCGCCGGGGAAGAGCCTGCGCACCGGCATGGCGCCTAGAATGAGACCGGCCGTTACGAGAAATGACAGCTGGAAGCCGACGTTTCCCAGCATATACGGATCCCATAGGAGCATGAGCAGCGCAGCGGCTGCCAGCAGGTGCAGGCCGTCCTTGAGTTTGTGCATGCGCGCCGCAGCCAAGCCGAGCATGGCCATGATACCGGATCGAACGACCGACGGGGATGCGCCCGCAAGCAGAACATAGAACGGCACGGCCGCAATCAAGATAAGCAGCATACGCTCCCGCGTCATGCGAGTCAATCGCAGCAGGCCGCCGAGCACATAAAGAAACACGGCGACATGCAAGCCTGATATGGCCAGAATATGCGTGAGACCGAGCTGCGAAAACTGACGAAACATCGTTGGATCGAGATCCTCGCTTATGCCGAGGACGAGGCCTTTCATGTAGCCGCCTTGGACGCCGGGATAAAGCGCGTCCATTCGCCGGCCGAGCGCGGCGCGCACGGCATCCATATGCTGCAGCTGCGAGGCCAAGCTTAGGCGGGAGCCGGCGCTTGCGCGGACGGCGGCAGCGCCGTCCGCGCCCAGCAGCCAGTGGATGCGCTGGCCGAGCAGGTATCGGCGATAATCAAAGCCGCCGAAATTAGTACTGCTGCCGGGAACCGACAATTCGCCGGTGACGTTCACCTGCTGCCCGCGCCGCCACCCCGCGGCGATTCGCAGCTCTGTTTCCGCCGCGAGCTTGACCTGCACGAGCATGCGCTCCCCGCCGAGCTCGATCGACGACGGCGCATCTCTACCGGTTAGCGAGATGCTTCGCCCCGCCACGCGAAACTGCACACGGTCGCCGTCGATTTCCGGCGCCGACACGATCACCCCCGCCAGTTCCGCTGCATAAACCGCAGCAGCCGCCGGCGAAGACTGAATCGCCGCCGAGTACTGCACCGGCAGCGAGGTAACATTGCGGGCATCGGCCCACATCCGCTGCCCGGCAGCCAAGCCGTACGCCGCCAAGCAAGCTGCGGCGGCCGGCCAGGTCGAGCGCCGCAGCAGGGCGGCTGCGGCCAGCGCCGCCAGCAGCCCGGCACCGGCCAGCACGGTGCCGGGGCCGGACAAGGATGAAGCTGCGGCGCTGCCCAGCACCCAGCAAACCGTAAACCAAACGAGCAGCCTCCGTTCCATCGCATTCCACTCCTTTCTCTTAGCATCCAAACCAAAAAAACCTCCAACCGCACCGCAGAAAGCCTCATCCCCCGTCGGGGCAGAAACCTTGCTATGGCGCAGCCAGAGGTTCTTCCTCATGGTTGCCGCTTACGAAATCACATGCATGCCGGCTTGAGCCGGCGGCTCATAAACGCGCATATGGCGGAACGCAATACCTTTGACCTGCATCAGGGAAATGACCTTCTCGCTGTCTTTCGCGTATATGCGGTGATAGACGATTTCCTTCACGCCGCTGTTTGCCAGCATGTTGGCACATGTCCAGCAGGGCTGATCCGTCACGTAGACGGTGGAGCCTTCGCGGTCGATCCGGTCCGTGAAGAGAAGCAAATTTTGCTCCGCGTGAATCGTTCGGATACAGCGCTGCTTCTTGACCATGCGCTCCACGCCGTCCTCCTCCTTCATCTCCAGCTCCTCGACGATCATGCAGCCGTCCTCCGAGCAGTCTGCGACGCCCATCGGCGCGCCGTTATAGGCGGTTCCGAGCAGCTTCTTGCCCTGTACGAGCACCGTCCCCACATGCCTGCGCGGACAACGCGATCGTGTCGAAACCATATAAGCGATGTCCATAAAATACGTATCCCAGTCTTTTCTCATGATGTCTTGTCCCTCTGCTGTCATTTCCCTGTATGCCATCCTTTCCGAGCTACGGCGCTTGCTTACGCTTGACTTGCCGCCAATGCTTGTGTTAAATCATGCAAAATATCGTCGATGCCTTCGGTGCCCACGGACAAACGAATCATGCCCGGTGCCACGCCTGCGGCAATTTGCTCGTTCTCGTCCAGCTGCTGGTGCGTCGTGCTCGCCGGGTGAATAATAAGCGACTTGGAGTCGCCAACATTCGCCAGATGCGAGAACAGCTCCACGGAGTTGATGACTTTCTTGCCGGCTTCCAGGCCGCCCTTGATGCCGAATGTCAGAATTGCGCTTTGTCCCTTTGGCAGATACTTTTGCGCCAAATCGTAAGACGGATGGCTGGGCAGGCCTGGATAATTTATCCATTCTACAGCTTCATGATTTTCGAGGAATTGTGCGACGGCAAGTGCATTCGCGCTATGGCGCTCCATGCGAAGATGAAGCGTCTCTAGTCCCTGCAGCAGCAGGAACGAATTGAATGGCGCAAGAGCAGCACCCATGTCGCGAAGCAGCTGTACGCGCATTTTGATAATATAAGCAATCGGTCCAACCGCCTCGGTATAAACGACGCCATGATAGCTAGGATCCGGCTCCGTCAGGCCCGCGAACTTGCCGCTGCCTTTCCAGTCGAATTTGCCGCTGTCGACAACGACGCCTCCGATCGACGTGCCGTGACCGCCGATGAATTTGGTCGCGGAATGAACGACGATATCCGCTCCGTGCTCAATCGGTCTGCACAAGTACGGGCTCGGGAACGTATTATCAATGATAAGCGGAATCCCATGTTTATGGGCAATGGAAGCTACGGCTTCAATGTCAAGAATGTCGCCTTTCGGATTGCCGATCGTCTCGGCAAACAAGGCTTTGGTCTTATCTGTAATCGCTGCCTCAAAATTGTTTGGATCGGACGGATCCACGAATTTCACCGTAATGCCGAGCTTAGGCAGCGTTGTTGAGAACAAGTTGTACGTACCGCCGTATAGGCTCGTGGCGGAGACGATTTCATCGCCGGCTCCGGCAATGTTCAGAATCGAATATGTAATGGCAGCTTGTCCGGATGCGACAGCCAGCGCAGCCGGGGCGCCTTCAAGTGCGGCGATCCGCTTCTCGAACACATCGCTTGTCGGGTTCATGATACGGGTGTAGATGTTTCCGAATTCCTTCAGTGCAAACAGATTGGCGGCATGATCGGTATCACGGAAACCGTATGATGTCGTTTGGTATATCGGTACTGCGCGGGAAAGCGTCGTCGGGTCAATTTCCTGGCCTCCGTGTACGGACAGCGTTTCAATCGAAAGCTTTCGTTGCTCGGACATTTGAGTATTCCTCCTCACCGGAATTGACAGTCGGCGTAGGCCGCTATCCCTGTTATTGTCGCATAATCAGGGCTGGAGAACAATGGAAGACTTCATCTTTTCTAGCAATTTAGGACCAATTCCCTTCACGCGGAGCAAATCTTCGACATGCTGAAACAACCCGTTCTTCTGCCGGTCGGCGACGATCGCGGCCGCCTTGGATGCGCCGATTCCGGGGAGCGCGTCAAGCTCGGCTGCTCTCGCATGGTTAATATCGATTTTACCAGCGTTATTCGCTTTGGCGGGGCTTTCAGCTGGAGGCGCCTCAGTCTCGGCATCCTGCGCAGCCGGCAAGTCCTGAACGGTGCTTGACCCGTGTGTTTCTTCGGCAGCTCGCTTCACTTCAGACACTGCTTGATCCGGCTTGCCTTGCGCTGCCTCGGCTGTGTCGCCGTTAGGCACTTTCTTGCTGCCTCCGTCTTGGTGCTCCGCCTTGTCTGCGAGACGCTGCTCAAGAGGGGCAAGCGCCCGGTCTACCTCGGCGTTTACCGCCGTCCAAGCCGGCTGCGGGGCATCACCGCGATGCATGATTGCGGCTCCAACCAAAATAACAGCAGCTGCAATCATACCTGCTATTACAACATTCAATTTCCTAGGCGCCGTGCCAAATCCGGACTGCTTCATATGAAACGCCAACCTCTCAGGACGGACCTTCCGTCCAAAATTTTTCTGAAAATGTCATGTCGGCCTTGCCCGCCCGCATAATGTAGCAAGAGCATGATAATGACACACGTTTGTTCGTAAGCCCATTCCGGTACCGATAAGCGATAACCGTATGGGTCAGGAAGCCGCATCTGCAAAAAGCTGTTGAAGCCGTGCTGTTGCATCAACAGCGCTTAGGAGGGATTGCGATGAATGTCGGGTTTATCGGGATTGGGAGCATGGGCAGTCTGCTAATTGATACCTTTATCGGATCGGGGGCACTCAAGCCGTCACAAATTACAGCCAGCAATCGTACGTTCGCCAAGGCCGTCTGCTTAGCGGACCGCCACCCAGGCCTGCAGGCCGTCCCTTTGAACCGCGATGCGGTGATCGATCAGGATATCATTTTCCTCTGTGTAAAGCCGCTTGAATATAAAAACGTGCTCGACGGCATTCGCGATGCTTTGCTTCCTAATCAGCTCATTATCTCGATCACGAGCCCCGTGCTGCTGGAGCAGCTGGAGGAATCGGTGCCCTGCAAAGTCGCCAAAGTCATTCCGAGCATTACGAATTACATGTGCAGCGGAACAGCCCTCTGCATGTACGGCAGCCGGATGACCGATGCCGACATCCTTCGCTTGAACGGATTGCTCTCGTATATTAGCGAACCGCTCCAAATCGACGAGGCGCATGCGCGCATTGTATCGGATCTCTCCAGCTGCGGACCTGCTTTCATGTCGTTTCTGCTACAGAAGTTCATCGATGCGGCAGTGGAGGAAACCGGAATATCCCGTGAGCAGGCCCGTGTAATTGCAAGCGAGATGCTGCTCGGCACTGGGCAGCTGCTTACTTCTGGCGATATGACGCCGGAGGAATTGCAGGCACGCGTCGCCGTACCGGGAGGCATCACTATGCAGGCGCTTGCCCTCTTGGACCGCGAGCTTGACGGTGTATTCAACAGCGTCATCCGGACGACGCATGCCAAATATCACGAGGATTTGGAACGCGTCGCGGTCTCCTTCTACGGCAAAGAGGTGAACGGCCCTTAACGCATGCTTTGCGTTAAAAGGTCGTTCACCTCTTTGTATGGTATGCCGCTTAACCTACGACAATATTAACGAGCTTGCCCTTCACGACAATCAGCTTGCGAACCGTCTTGCCTGCAATGGCTTCGGAAACTTTGTCCGAAGCTTTCGCGATGCGTTCCATTTCGGCTTCATCGGTGTCAGCTGCAATGGCAATGCGGTCCATGATTTTTCCGTTTACTTGAACGACGATTTCAACTTCTTGGTCGACTGTCCAAGCCTCCTCGTAGGCCGGCCATGCCGCATAGGTCAGTGAACCGGTATGACCAAGCTTCGACCAGAGCTCCTCCGAAATATGCGGCGCAAGCGGAGCCAGCATCTGCACGAAGTGCTCCACCGCCTCGCGAGGCAGCGATTCTGCTTTATAAGCGTCGTTGACGAGAATCATCAGCTGGCTGATTGCGGTGTTGAAGCGCAGATTCTCATAATCGTCCGTCACTTTCTTCACGGTTCTGTGCCAGGTGCGCTTGAACGCATCAGATGCTTCTCCGCCGATTTTCTCGCTCAGCTCGCCGTTCTCGCCAATGAACAACCGCCATACACGGCTCAAGAAACGGTACATCCCTTCGACGCCGTTCGTGTTCCACGGCTTCGTCGCTTCGAGCGGTCCCATGAACATTTCGTACATACGCAGCGTATCCGCGCCGTACTCGCCCACGATATCGTCCGGATTGATGACATTGCCGCGGGATTTACTCATTTTCTCGTTGTTGGTGCCGAGTATCATACCTTGGTTGACGAGCTTATGGAACGGCTCTTTCGTATCTACGACTCCGATATCGTACAGCACTTTATGCCAGAAGCGCGCGTAGAGTAAGTGAAGCACCGCATGCTCCGCGCCCCCGATATACAGATCGACGGGCAGCCATTCCTTCTGCTTCTCTTTGGAGCAGAGCTCTTTGTCGTTATGCGGATCGATGAACCGCAGGTAATACCAGCAGCTGCCCGCCCATTGCGGCATCGTGTTCGTCTCGCGGCGCGCACGCAGGCCTGTTTCGGGATCGATCGTTTCCACCCATTCCGTTACGTTCGCAAGCGGCGATTCGCCCGTGCCAGACGGCTTGATTTGGTCGACGTCCGGCAGCAGAAGCGGAAGCTGATCGTCCGGAACAGGCTTCATCGTGCCGTCCTCCAGGTGGAGAATTGGAATCGGCTCGCCCCAGTAGCGCTGGCGGCTGAACAGCCAATCGCGCAGACGATACGTCACTTTGCCTTGGCCCTTGCCTTCCGCTTCCAGCCATTCGATCGCGCGGGCAATCGCCGCTTCGTTCGTCAAGCCGTCCAAGAAGCCGGAGTTGACATGCGCGCCGTCGCCCGCATAAGCTTCTTGGCTCACGCTGCCGCCTTGGACAACTTCCACGATCGGCAGATCAAACTGCTTCGCGAACTCCCAGTCGCGCTGGTCATGACCCGGAACCGCCATGATGGCGCCCGTTCCATAACCGGCAAGCACGTAATCCGCGATCCAGATCGGCACGCGCGCGCCGTTAACCGGATTAATCGCATAAGCACCCGTGAATACGCCGGATTTGTCCTTGTTCAGATCCGTGCGTTCCAAATCGCTCTTGCGCGCAGCCGTTTCCTGATATTCCTTCACGGCTGCCGCTTGATCAGCCGTAGTAATGGACGCGACGAGCTCATGCTCCGGCGCAAGCACGCAGTACGATGCGCCGAACAGCGTATCCGGACGGGTCGTGAAGACGACAAGCGCCGCATCGTGGCCGTCGATCGCGAACGTCACTTCCGCGCCTTTGGATTTGCCGATCCAGTTGCGCTGCATGTCTTTAATGCTCTCGGTCCAGTCCAGCTCTTCCAAATCCTCGAGCAAACGCTCCGCGTATTCCGTAATCCGCAGCACCCATTGGCGCATCGGCTTGCGGATAACCGGATGATTGCCCCGTTCGCTGAGGCCGTTGATGACCTCTTCGTTCGCCAATACCGTTCCGAGCGCCGGACACCAGTTCACCGGCACTTCCGCAACGTAGGCCAGCCCTTTATTGAACAGCTGGATGAAAATCCACTGCGTCCACTTGTAATAATCCGGATCCGTCGTGCTGAATTCGCGGTCCCAGTCGTACGAGAAGCCGAGCGATTTGATTTGACGGCGGAAGTTGTTAATGTTCTTCACCGTAATTTCGCGCGGATGCTCACCCGTATCGAGCGCATGCTGCTCGGCAGGCAGTCCGAAGGCGTCCCAGCCCATGGGATGAAGCACGTTGTAGCCGCGCATCCGCTTGTAGCGCGACACGATGTCCGTCGCGGTGTAGCCTTCGGGATGACCGACGTGAAGACCTGCTCCCGATGGATACGGGAACATATCCAGCGCGTAAAACTTCGGCTTCCCCGCATCCTCCGTCGTCTTGAATGTTGCATTCTCGTCCCAATAACGCTGCCATTTCGGTTCAATGACTAGCGGGTTGTAGCCCTGCTGTTCTTGTCGTTCCTGTGTCATCTTACATTAGCCTCCCTATTATCTATCCTGTGCAGTTGAATGGCTGCCGCCGAACCTTACGCCTGGCGCAGGTTCACCCCTGTACAAACAAAAAACCTCCCGCCCCCAGCGATAATCGCTAGGGACGAGAGGATTACGCTCCCGTGGTACCACCCTAGTTAGCAGGATCGGTATGCTTTACCGGCTGCTCACTCTTTCCCCTTAACGCGGGCGAAACGGCATGCTTGCCAGCCTCCGAATGACCATCGCGGGCTGTTCACATGCGGCTCCAAGGCGAGTTCGCTTCACACTGGTCCGGCTTGCACCTTCCGCCGGCTCTCTGATCGCAGCGTTCCGAAGCTAATGCTCCTCTTCAACACCTATTGCGGGACGAAACTCCGGCCGTGCAAGTTCCAATCCCTCAGCATTTACAGGGAATTCCCTATAAATAAAAATGGTTAGTTCGATTATAATGAAGCCGATCGGCACATGTCAAGAAAGAAGCGCCCAAGAAGCTGCAAAAGCAGTCAAATTTCACTTTACAGCGGCAAAAAACAACCGTTCCGTCTCATCATCGGCTGGTTCCAGCTTGAAATCCCCAAACATCTCGACGGCCTTGAAGCCTGTCGCAAGCAGCGCTTCCCGCAGCCATTCCGCGTCGTAAGCGCGCTGCACATGCGTTTCCTCGATGCGGGCATATTTGCCGCGCCGGCCGGCTTCCGCTTCAGCAAAGATCGTCAAATGATGCTCGATCTCCACGCGTTCCTCGTCCAGCTCGCAGGTCCAAATATAGGCCACATCCGGCTCGTCCAGCACGAACGGCTGCTCTTCCGCATAGCGGCTCAGCGTCCGCGGCGCATGCACGTCGAACAGGAACAGCCCGCCCGGCTTAAGCCCCCGATGCGTTGCCGCGAACGCACGCAGCACATCGTCCTCTTCGGTCAAATAATTAAGACAGTCGCAGAACGAAATGACGGCATCGGCCGCTTCGCCGATTTCCCATTCCGTCATATCCTGCTGCAGCCAGGTTACGCTTCCGGCGGCTGCGGCGTCACCCCACTTGCTGCGGCCGATCGTCAGCATATCCGATGACAGATCAATGCCGAATACGTTGAAGCCCGAGCGGGCGAGCGGAATGGCGATACTGCCCGTCCCGCAGCCTAGATCGACGATCGTCTTCGGTCTGCCGTACCGCTCCCAGCATGCGTCCGCAAAAGCCAGCCATTGCGGGTATGGCATCTCCGCCATCAGCCGGTCATAGACGCCTGCAAACTGCGTATAAGCCTCCATATTCCGATCAGCCCCCCTTATTCCGGGGAGCCCGGCTGCGCCTGATTCGTCTCATGGTCCTTGTTCTCCGACGACGCCGCCTGTTCGGTCAGCTTGGTCCAGTTTCCGTCCTGCGTCACAAGCCCTTCGCGCATCAATTTGCCGAGCGCACGTTTGAACGCACCCTTGCTGATGCCGAATTTCTGCTTGATGATGTCGGCCTGCGTATCGTCAGAATAAGGCATGGACCCATTCGGACGCTCCTTGATGAAAGCCAGAATCCGATCGGAATCCTCCAATCGGCCGACTTCCTTGCGCTGGTTCATGGACAGGTTCACACGCCCGTCCTCGCGAACGAACGTGACCCGTGCCTTAACCCGCTCGCCGAGACGCAGCAATCGGGTCCGATCATCCGCCGGAATAAACCCATAGGCGCCGAAGCCGAGCACGCCGCCGTCGACCATCACGAATGAACCGATCTTCAGCGTCTTGGTCACCCAGCCTTCGACCCACGTGTTATGCCAGGAAGACGGTGCATGGAAAGCAAGCTCGGCAAGCTCTTCCTCAAACGCGGTCTTCGCGACGAGGCGGCCGATCTTGTCATGTGCCAAAATGACGTGCACCTCATCGCCGCGTTTCGGACGGAGCTCCTTCAGCTCAGGCTGCTCCGACAACGGTAGCAGCAGCTGCCTGCCAAGCCCCATCTCTAGAAAAGCGCCGATTCGCGGATGAATATCCGCAACGGCCAGCCTTGCGACTTGACCAAGTTGGATCAGCGGCGTCTTCATGGTCGCTGCGATGCGGTCCTCGGAATCAAAAAAAAGAAAGACATCATACGAATTATCGATTTTTGGGCGTTTGCCGACGATTTCGGTGTAGTGCATCAGTACTTCCGCTTCGCCGTCGGTCAGAAAATACCCGTAGGGCGACACTTCACGTGCCACCCTGAGATTCATGATCGTGCCTGCGATAAGGCTCATGCAAATTCCACAACCTTCGCATCGGACCAAAGTCGTTCAATATTGTAATATTCACGTTCGTCGCGGTGGAAAATGTGCACGACGACATCACCGATGTCGACGAGTACCCATCTGCCGCTGTCCGTGCCTTCGATTCCGCGGACGCGAACGCCGCGGGATTCTGCTTGCTTGCGAATCTCCGTCGTGATCGCCTGAACCTGAACGTCGGAATTCCCGTGGCAGATTACGAAATAGTCCGCGACGAGCGAAATGTTTTTCAAATCCAACGCTACGATGTTGTGTGCTTTCTTCTCTTCTGCAGCTGCAACTACAACTTGCAGCAGTCCTTCTGGGTTCAATGTCATTGCCCAGCCTCCTTGAGGTGAAGTAGTAAATCGTTCCGAGCTGCAATCGTAAGCGGAAAGATCCGCTTGCCCTGCTGTAGCAGGAAGGAAATCGTGGAATCAAATCCGGCCAGCAGTGCCTGATCCAAATGCTGCATTGCCAATTCTCGGATGCGATCGACACCGGGAAAATCGCGTCCCGGCTCCATATAGTCGGCTAAGCACACGATTTTGTCCATCAAGGTCATACCCTCGCGGCCTGATGTATGGAAGCGGATCGCATCCAAGATTTCAATATCGGATATGCCGTAGTCGCGTTCTGCGATGAATGCCCCGACCGGCGCATGCCATAATTCTTTATCGAAGCGAAGAAGCTCAACCGGCAGTGCTTGTTCACGAATAATCGTTTCCATGCGCGACGTCGCCCAGTACTTCGCGACATCATGAAGAATAGCCGCTTGCTCCGCTCTCACAGGATCGCCGCCGAAGCGCTCTGCGAGCACGATCGAAGTTTCCATTACGCCGAGCGTATGCTTCCAGCGCCGCGCGGGCATCTCGGCCTGGACAGCCGCCATCATCTCATTCCGATTCATAGAGTCTATTCCTTCGGATGAACGAATGCACCTTCTCCGGTACCATAAATCGAATGGAACGGCCCGAAGCAATTCGCGCCCGGATATCCGTTGAGGATATCTCAATCAGCGGCATCTCCACAATCGTCAACTTTTCTGTGATGAATGCCGGCAGTCCTTCCAACTGGAAGACTTCGCCTGCACGTGTCACGCCGATGAATGAGACCAGATCGGCCAGTTCTTCGATCTCGTGCCATTGCGGCAGATCGTTGACGCGGTCGGTTCCGATAATGATGCTGAAGGTTCGGCCAGGGTACAACGCATGCAGCGACTTGATCGTATCGATCGTGAAGCTGATACCTTCCCGCTCCAGTTCAACGTCCATTGCGCGGAAATGAGGTTGAAAATCGATCGCCCGGTATACCATTTCGAGCCGTGCAGCGCCTTCCGCTTGAGGACCATTATCCTTCAGCGGCGGCTGTCCGGATGGGAAGAACCAAATCTCGTCCAGGCCGCATGCTTCCCTTGCCGTCTCGGCAGCTAGCAGATGTCCGTAATGAACGGGGTCGAACGTGCCCCCCATAAATCCTACTTTTGTCACTAGCCGAAGCTCCTCTCGCATCCATCTACAAGCAAGCCCTCTTAGGGAAGCTCGATCGTTTTATGATCCTTGGATTCTTTGTAGAGTACAATTGTTTTGCCGATGACTTGAACGAGCTCTGAGCCGGATTCTTCTGCAAGCCATTGACCGACTTCCCGCGGATCGTCCGAGCTGTTATTGAGCACGGAAACTTTGATCAGCTCGCGAATTTCGATGGCTTCTACGATATGGCGAACGAGATGATCGTTCGTGCCGCCTTTGCCAACTTGGAAGATAGGCTGAAGATGATGCGCAAGAGAGCGCAAATGACGTTTTTGTTTGCCTGTTAACATAGGTTGTGTTCCTTCTCTCATGAAATTAACTATTGGACTGGAGCGCCGCGAGCACTGTTTCCCGCATCGCTGCCGCCGGTGCCGGCTGTCCCGTCCAATATTCGAACGCGTAAGCGCCTTGATAAATAAACATACCAAGTCCGCCGTGAATACGGCAGCCCTGTTCCTTCGCTTCTGCCAAGAAACGCGTCGTCAGCGGGTTGTAGATCAAATCGCTGGCAACGGTTCCCGGTCTCAGCCAGACGCTTTCAAGCGGCGTCGCCTCCACATTCGGGTACATGCCGAGCGAGGTCGTATTAATGACAATATCGCTCTCGGCGCAAGCATCTCGAAGTTCGTCTTGGCCAATCGCCCGAATGGAAGGCACGAGACCGCGGAATGCGTCGGCAAGCTCCTGCGCGCGGGCAACCGTCCGATTCGAGATGGTCACGGAAGCGACGCCTTCCCCGGCCAGCGCGTACAGTATCCCTCTCGTCGCTCCGCCCGCACCGACAATGAGCACGCGCGCTCCCGTCAAATCAGGCTGCACTTCTTCTTTGAGGGACCGGACATAACCAATCCCATCTGTGTTATAGCCGACCAGATGACCGTCATTGTTGACAATGGTGTTTACGGCTCCGATCGCGTGGGCGCTCTCGTGAACTTCATCCAGCAGCGGCATGATATCCAGCTTATGCGGAATCGTCACGTTAACGCCTCGAATGCCCATGGCTCTGACGCCAGCTATGAAATCGCCGAGACGTTCCGTCGTAATATGAAAGGCGGTGTAGACCCCATTAATGCCGCATTCCCGAAAAGCGCGGTTCATCATGATCGGCGATTTAGAATGCCGGATCGGATCGCCGATTACGCTGTATAGCACGGTATGACTGTCCACCGCGTTGCCCATTGTCCCTCTCACTCTCCCCCAAACCTCCATGAACCATCCATGCCCTGCTTAGATAAGCGCCTCGCGGGTTAGGACGCGAATGCCCTTGGGTACGTGCATGTCAATCAGAGCTCCGCTGGCGCCATTCACATGAATCCACCCCAAACCCGAGACGAAGATATCCGTGTCGGTGCCGCGGCGAATATTCAGCCGATGGCGTGTCCACGCAGGCATTTCTTCCAGCTGCTCCCGTGACGGCGGCGCAAGCATCTCGCCTTTATGTTCCGCGAACAGCTCGTCCGCCCGTTCCAGCTTCGTCCGATGCACCTGAAGCGCATTGGATACATAAAGCGAGAAGGATTGACGTTCCCCTTCGATAAAATCAAACCGCGCCAGCGCACCGAAAAACAGCGTCTGCCCTTCGTTCAATTGATAGACGAGCTGCTTAATCGGTTTGTCCGGCAGCAGCGCGCCCAGCACGTCGCGCGGAACGATTTCCGTCATCCGATGCATGTAGACGATGCCCGGCGTATCAATGATTTCCTTGCCGTCATCAAGCGGAATATGAACCGCGTCAAGCGTCGTTCCCGGGTAACGGGATGTCGTGAGCTCGCGTTCCAAGTCGCTGTAGTCATGGATTAACCTGTTAATAAGCGTAGACTTGCCCACATTCGTCGCCCCGACCACATATACATTCCGGTCGCCGCGATGTCTGCCGATTGATTCAATGACGCGCTCGAAGCCGATATTCCGCTTCGCCGAACAGAGGACGATATCCACGACCTTTAGGCCCTGCGCCTTGGTCTGCTTCTGCACCCAATTGAGCAGCCGGTTCGGGTTAATGCTCTTCGGCAGCAAATCGATCTTGTTCACGACAAGCAGCACGGGATTATTGCCGACGAACCGCTGGAGACCGGAAATCAAGCTGCCTTCAAAATCGAACAAATCCACGATATGCACGACAAGGCTGTTCGTGCCGGCAATGCCGCTCAGCAGCTTCAGGAAGTCGTCCTGATCAATGGCGACGGAGGCCGCTTCATTATAATTCTTAATGCGGAAGCACCGCTGGCAAACCGGCGGTTCTTTGGCTAGTGCCCCTTCCGGAATGTAACCGAGCTGGTCTACAGATTCGGTCTGCAGCTTTACGCCGCAGCCGGCGCAGGACCGGCCTTCTGCTTGCTGTTTCGTCATGACTTACGTTCCTCCTCGGGCCAGAGCCCTTTTTTCCTCAGACGAGACAGGGCGAGTTTCTCGAGCATCCGATTGAAACGGGTCATGATTCCTTCATCATTAGGCGCGATCGGGCTGACCAGAATGGTGAACAACCCCATTCGCCGTCCGCCGAGCACGTCCGTCATCATCTGGTCGCCGATGACGGCGGTCTTCTCCGCAGGCAGTCCAAGCTCAGCGAGCGCCCGGTTGAATGCCCGGTTCGCAGGCTTGCGCGCAGCATGTACGTACGGAATGTTCAGCGGCTTGGCGAATTTGGACACGCGCGTCTCGTTGTTGTTGGACACGATGACGACCTTGAAGCCCGAATCTCGCACATCGTCCAGCCATTGCGTAAGCTGCGGCGTTGCCAGAGGCACCTTTGCGCCGACAAGCGTATTATCGAGATCGGTAATGATTCCGATGATGCCCTGCTCTTTCAGGGCATTCAGATTGATATCATATATGGTATTGACGCGCATTTGCGGCAACAGCCGTTCAAACATAGTTTCGACTCCCCTGTTATCGCTATCACGCAAACTATACCATAACTTGCGAATTTGTTGCAAAAAAGCCGGCTCGATGCTTTCACATCTTCGCCGGCTGCAGCTTAACGCCCTAAATGCTCGCGGATTTGCTTCATCATGGCAGCTGCATGGTCCGCTTCCTGCTGGGATATCGCCTTGCTGCCGTACATAGCTTGCTCGAATGCATGCTGCACGATCCGGAATTGAGGCTGGAGCGCAGTCAATCGCGTCGACCAGCGTCCCATCGTTTCGCGCACCGTTTCATGGTCTTCAAAATCCAGTCCCTTCTTGCGGCAGTAACGCATCAGACGGTTCGTCTCATTGACGATTCGCGCATTTACGGAATCCGAGCCGCCGCGATAGCGCCAGAACACGGCCGTCAGCCTGCGATAATTCATCCCTGCCAAGAACAGAACAAGAATTCCGGCTGCTGCCCAGAACATCCAAGGCTGTAAATGGAACCCCTCGCTGCCTGGATCAACTTGAGTAAGAGGAGCATCGTCCGCAGCCCCCGTATCCGGCACCGTAACCGGCGCATCCTTCGGAAGCGAGTACGGATACGCAAATCCTGCCGTCGCTTCGAACGGGAGCCACCCATACCCATTGAAGTAGATTTCGACCCACGAATGCGCATCCGAGTTTCGGACCGTATACGTGCCTGCGCCATCGGGATTTCGATCGATCTCAGGCATGCCCTGAATCCGAAGCGCATCGGGATCGACGGGCAGCGATCCTGAGGAATAGCCTTTCACCCATCTTGCCGGAATCCCGATGGAGCGCGCCATGACCGCGAGCGATGTCGAGAAATAATCGCAATAGCCTTCCTTGATTTCAAATAGAAACGCATCAACGAAATCATTGCTTTCCTTCTGGTTTAAGTCCGGCGTATTCGTATAGCTGTAGTTCACCTGCAGATAAGTAACGAGCGCCTTCACCTTGTCATAAGGCGTCGCTTCATTCCGCGTCAGGTCTATGGCCAGCGTCTTAACGCGATCAGGCAATTCCTCAGGCAGCTGCATATACATCGGGTCGATCCCTTCAGCAGGCTGCACCGCGTCACCGGCACGCAGCCGCTTCTCGTCCAGCACCGGCACGTTCGACTCCACCGTATAGGTACTCGGATATCGAGGGACTGATTTCGCAAGACGAAGCTCCCACGAAAGCTGCAACCAGCTCAATGCCGGAAACGATGTCAAGCTGTTATTGATCGTATCCACCTTCGTAATCGGTCCAGCGCCGAATAAGACAGGAAATTTATCCTTACGCACCATTTCAATAGCTTGCTTCACGACTTCGACATTGGCTTCAGACGGCTGTCCGCCTGCTGGAAGCACCGAACCGTTAGCAATGCCAGTCAGCGCTTCTTCCTTCTTCTCATCAGGAGCCTCTACCCAGCCGCTGCCGCTGTAAAGCGCCTTGGTCTCACCGCGCCAATAGCTCTTCTTATTCGTCGTAACGGTCATAACCGGCGTGTAGTCGAACGTGAAGCCTCCGCCCAGCACGCTGTCGTTGCGGCCGTAGCCTGAGCGGGTATCGGCATCGCTCTTGGTCGAGGCAATTGTGATTGCCTTGTCTCCAAGCAGGGAAGTAATCGGCTCCCCGCGCGCTTCCTTCCAAGCCGTATAGGGGTCCGTCAGCACCGGCTTGATCGAGGGAACGAATAATCCGGCGCCCATCACAAGCGTAATGATGAGCAGAATCGGAAGAAACAAGCTGACGGGGTATTCCAGCAGCTGCGCCCAGTTCTCGGGATGGCGCTTCTTGAAGGCAGCGAAGTGGCTGACCACGAGCCACCCGAGGCCGATGAATACCAGCCATGCGATTTCGTCCCAAAGATAGAGCGGCGTAAGCATGGAGTCGGCCACTGTCAGCGAAAACACCGCACTGCCTATAAGAAGCATGATATAGATGCGTCTATGCCTCAGAAGAACGATCAGATGGAAAACCAGCCATACGCCTAGGCTGATCCAGAGAAACGGACTGAGCTGCGTAATTTGGTCGCTGATCCAATGCAGCCATTCGGAGGCAGACTTCCGATTTCCTTCGAATGGCATCCAGGCATAGCCCGAGTAAGCGACGTTCAGCACCAGCAGTATAATCAGCTGCACGGCGCCGGAGACGAGCTTGGACGGCAGGAGCAGATTCGCCGCAGCGGCAGCAAGCAGCACGCCGTTCACGATCGTAAACGTCTCGCTCCACCAATAGTCACCGAAGGAGCGGATCCATTGGTAGACAATCATCGAAGCAAAAATGGCGGATAGTTTCCGATAGGCTTCGGCAGTTATCCATCTTATTGCCGTCCGTCCAATAGCCGTCATACCCGGCCTCCTTCCAGCACGTCCGGCAGCTCCTGCAGGCTGCTAATACCATAGACGGCAAAGCCGCTGCGACGGAGCAGCCGCAGCCATTCGCCGGAGCGTATGTCGCTGACCTTGCCCTGCGCGCCTGCTTCGGCCTGCTTCAAGTGAATAAGCAGCGGCACAACGCCCGTCCGGTTCATCCATTCCATTGCACGAATCGTATCCTCGCCCGGCTGCGGGCTTACGATAATGACGAAGGTTCCTGCAGCCGCAAGAGCGCCGGACTGCCGAAGCGCGCGATACAGCGGCTGATCGCCGTCGGCCTGTACGCGGACGAGATGCTTCATCATCAGCTCGCGCTGTTCGGCGGAAGACTGCGGTGCATAGCCCTCGCTCTTCGAACCAACGGAAATCAAGCCAACCGCAGTCGAACGGCGAAAGCCGAATTCCAGCAGGGAAGCGGCCGTCGATACGGCAAGCTCAAACTGTTCCTTATTCGCGTATGCCCCGGAATAGCGGTCCAGCATAACGATCGTGCGCGGAAGCGATTCCCGTTCGAACTCTTTGGATTTCCATTGGCCCGTTTTGGCCGTAGCATTCCAGTGAATGCGGGACAAGCGGTCGCCATAAATATATTCGCGCACGCCGTTGATCTGCGTTGTTTCTTTCGCAGACTGGCGCGAGGCCGACGTGGAATACGGTCCCTTGGAGCCTCGCTTCAGCTGCTGCCAGTTCCGGATCGGCGCCGTTCGCGGATAGACGCTGAACGGAACCGAGGAACTAAAGGCACCGGTATGTTCGAACAAGCCGAAAATATCGCGGGTCGAGCATTCCGTTGCTTCAAAATGGTAGACTCCTCGTTCGAGCGGCGGCGTCATATAGGTTACATTCCCTGCCCGCCGGTAATTGGGCACGAACGAGGCTTCGAACGGAATCACGCTTCCGTTCTGACCGACGAGCCGGTCGCGGACCAGTACGTAAGGAATCGGCCAGACGCCTGGAATTTGCACGTCGATGTTCACTTCAAGCCGGGTTCCTGCGACGAGCGCCTGTTCCGTCAGCGAGCTTGCGCCGTTGTGCAGCCTCCGCTCGCCCGATACCTTCGCGATGCCGCTCCAGCGGCCGAATACCAAATAAATGAGCAGCACATTAAAGATACAGAAGAGCATAAAGGACGTTTTGCCGCCTTGAAACAGGACAAATAGCAGAGCGGATACATATAGAAAGCCGATCAGCCGCCACCTGTGCATCGCTGCTTTAGCCGTAAGCATGAGCGTTATCGCTCCATCCGAACGGGAACGTGCGTCTCACGTATGACCGTTTCGACGACCTGCTCCGTTGTCATGCCGTTCATCCTGGATTCCGTGTGAAGAATGATCCGATGAGCGAGCACGGTGGAAGCAAGCTGCTTGATATCATCTGGAATGACGTAGTCCCGCTCCTGCAAAAAAGCACTTGCTTTGGCGGCTGCCGTAAGCGAAATTGCCGCCCGCGGGCTGGCTCCCAGCTGAACGCCGCTGTGCGCGCGCGTCCCGCGGACGATGCGAATGATATAATCCGCAACCGCATCATC
Organism: Paenibacillus sp. R14(2021); assembly: GCF_019431355.1. NCBI lineage: Bacteria > Bacillati > Bacillota > Bacilli > Caryophanales > Paenibacillaceae > Paenibacillus > Paenibacillus sp. R14(2021). The sequence goes on along the minus strand of NZ_CP080269.1, from coordinate 5,938,213 downwards.
GAGATGGACGCGTTTCACTTCCTCCATCATTTGCGCTACCTGCTGGGCCGTAACGACGGGCTCCAGCAGCTCTGCCGGCGAAGTCGCATGCGGCGACGTGATCATCTGCCGCTCGGTTGCCGCATCGGGGTAGCCGAGCGAGATTTTCATCATGAAACGGTCAAGCTGCGCTTCGGGCAGCGTATAGGTGCCATCGAATTCGATCGGGTTCTGCGTTGCAATCAGGGTGAACGGAACCGGAAGCTCATAGGTATCGCCGTCGACCGTAACATGGCGCTCCTCCATCGCTTCCAGCAGCGCGGACTGCGTCTTCGTCGTGGCCCGGTTGATTTCGTCGACAAGGACAAGATTGGCCATGACTGGGCCAGGACGGAACATGAAGGTTTCATTCTTCGGATGGTAGATGGCAACGCCCGTAATGTCCGTTGGCAGCAGATCGGGGTTGCATTGAATACGGCGGAACTGACCGCCGATCGTTCGAGCCAGCGCTTTCACAAGCTGCGTCTTCCCCGTGCCGGGCACATCCTCGATCAAGACATGGCCGCCGGCCAGAAGCGCTGTCAGCATGCGTTCGATTTCGGCTGCCTTTCCCAGAATGCAGCTTTCCAAATTGCTGCGGATTTCTTTGGTCAACTGGTATTCCGCTGTGCGTGTATCCATGAACATTCCTCCCGGATGATGCTAGAAATAAGTGCGGATGCAGGTCCTATTATTTTACAAAATATACAACTTCCCGTATAGTCGCAGAAGCGCCAAAAAAAATTGGAGATTCCCACAGGGAACCTCCAATTTATGACGGTTGGATGACGCTCGGATTACATTTGGATATCGCTTGCATTACCCCTTCGGCCTGACGGCAAGCGCCGCGAGGAAAGAGAAAATAATCGCCGCCGATATGCCGGCGCTGGTGATGTCGAAGATTCCCGTAATGATCCCGATCCATCCATCGCGATTCAGCTCCGTGATGGCGCCGTGCACCAGCGCGTTGCCGAAGCTAGTGATGGGAACCGTAGCTCCTGCTCCGGCAAAGCTGATCAGAGGATCATACCAGCCAATGCCGTCCACGATGGCTCCGATGACGACCAAGACGGCCATCGTATGTGCCGGCGTCAGCTTCACCACATCGAACATCAGCTGCCCGATGAGGCAAATTCCGCCGCCGACTATAAAGGCCCACAAATAAATCATGCTGCTCCGCTCCTTTGGCGTTTAATTGTGCACTGGACTTTCGATCGCGACCGCATGCGCGATGCAGGGAATGGATTCGCCTTGCTGATACGATAATGGCGACAGCAGCGCCCCCGTGGCGCAGACGAGAATACGTTTCAGCTCGCCCTTCTGCAGCCGCTTCAGAAGGTGGCCGTACGTCACGACGGCGGAACAGCCGCAGCCGCTTCCTCCTGCCTGCACCTTCTGCTTCTTCACGTCGTACACCATCAGCCCGCAGTCGCCGAACACCGTATCCTCCATGGGCACGCCGTCCCTTGCCAGCAAGTCCTTCGCGATGCCATGGCCGACAGTCGCGAGGTCACCCGTCACGATCAGATCATAGTCCTTCGGCTGGCGCCCCGTATCGTTGAAATGCGCCTGCAGCGTGTCCACCGCCGCCGGAGCCATCGCCGCACCCATGTTAAACGGGTCCGTAATGCCCAGATCCACGATACGGCCGATCGTCGCGCATTCGACGATCGGCCCTGCGCCGTTCGCCGCCACAACCGCGGCGCCGGCGCCGGTTACGGTATACTGTGCCGTAGGCGGCTTCTGCGAGCCGTATTCCGTCGGATACCGGAACTGCTTCTCGGCCGTGCAATTATGGCTGCACGTTCCTGCCAGCACGTAATCGCCCGAGCCGGAATTCACAATCAAGGACGCAATCGCCAGTGACTCCATGGAGGTCGAGCACGCGCCGAAAACCCCCAGATAGGGAGCACCGATCGTTCTCGCAGCGAAGCTGTTGCTAATGATTTGGTTCATCAGATCGCCGCCGACGTAGAACTGGAGCTGCTGCTTGTTTACCTTTGCGGATTGCAGCGCCATGTCGGAGGCTTGCTCCAGCAGCAGCCGCTCCGCTTTCTCCCAGCTCTTCTGCTGCATATCCAGCTCGGGATGGACGAGATCGAATTCCGCCGCAAGCGGCCCTTCGCCTTCATCCGGACCGACAACGGTAGCTGCGCCGATGATGACGGGACGTTGGTCGAACCACCAGGTTTGTTTGCCGCGCAGCATGATCAGTGCCCTCCGATTCCGAAGATGAGATAGACCAAGCCCACGAAAAACGCCGCAACGACGCCAAACACGATTACTGAGCCCGCCAGCTTGAACATATTGGCCCCAACGCCGAGCACAAGACCCTCGCTGCGGTGCTCAAGCGCTGCAGAGCACATGGAATTCGCGAAGCCCGTGACAGGCACTGCCGTACCCGCTCCCGCCCACTGGGCGATCTTATCGTAGACGCCTAAGCAGGTCAGAATAACCGAGAGCAGGATGAGCACCGCGACGGTGGGATTCCCAGCTGCCTGCTTGGACATATGCAAACCATAAATAAACACTTCGGAAATGGCTTGTCCGACGACGCAAATTGCTCCGCCGACCACAAACGCCCGAATGCAGTTCATCAGAATCGAGCGGGAAGGCTCTCGCTGTTTGGCAAAGTTTTGATATTCCTTGGGCGACATAGCCATCTTCTTGTATTTGTTCTGTCCTGCGTTCTTTGTTGCGATGATCGTGCCCTCCTTATAAACGTCCTTATAGAAGTATGTGTCAATCCGGATATCCTTATGCCGAAAATGGAAGCCGTCTGCGCTGTGACGAAACAAAAAACCCCCGGCTCCGCGCGGCGGTGCTGAAGGTTTAGCCTCATTAGAATAGGGCGACGAACAACAGAACGACTAGCAGGACATAGAGCACAAGCGCGAGCAGCATGATCATGAAGCGCAAGTCGCGTTCCAGTTGCATGAATGGAAACTCCTCTCGGCCAGGTATAGGCTTCTGATGTATCCTATGCGGGCGAATGCGGAAGCGCGACATGTCCAGCGGTTTATGCCCTGCTCTAACCCGATTTGCGGACGAGCAGACGAGCGGAGAGAATGATCTTCTCCGGCTGGGCCTCAGGCTGCCGGGCTCTGCGGATGAATGCTTCAACGGCGCGGATGCCGAGCCATTCCTTCGCCAAATCGACTGTCGTGAGCGGAACGGACGCCTCCATGCCGGGTGCCGTATTGTCGATGCCGACAACACGGATGCCAGGATGCAGGCCGCGCGCCGCCAGCACCTGCAGCGCATGAAGCGCGATATCGTCATTCGCGCAGATAATGCCGTCCGGCAGGCTGCCTTCCGCGGAAGCGGCCTCAATTCGCCGCTCCAGAGCCGGCTGCCACGTCCGCACCGGCATATTACCGTAAGGCAGGGTCCACTTCTTCAACTGCAGTGCTCTCGGATCGCCTGCTGCGCCTCTGCCGGCATAGACGAAGGTGGGCATCGCTCCCGTATCTGCAGACGTCTGAGAACGCCGGGGTTCCTTCGCTTCCTCCATCGCCTGCCGGCAGCCCCACCAACGCTCCCGAAAACTAACCGCGAAGCTGTCGCGTCCTGCGAATACTAGTGACCGGCAGCCCTTTGACAGCAGATGGCGGCAGGCCATCCGGCCGGCTTCCGTATTGGCATTCAGCACGGCGTCCGCGCCGGTAAGGGGCTCTTCGTGATCGGCCAGAACCATTGGCAGGCCGAAATGTTTCAGCTGCAGAAGCGTGCTCAGCGGGCAGCTGCCGGCAATGAGGAAGCCTGCCCCGTCTGCCGCCGCGTCTTCAATGCCAAGCTGCGCCGGGAAATCCGCTGCCGAATAGGCATGCTGACCGAATGCGAAGAAATGCGGAGCAAGGCCGTGCAGTCGACAGCCGGCTTCCAGTCCTTCGATGACGCGCTGCCAGAAATTTGGTTCTTTGACATGCCGCTCGTCCAGACCGATATAGAGCTTCTTCGTATCGTTTGGCGATAATCGAGCGTCTGCCGGCGATGTCTTCAAGCCGTAGCCCAGAGCTGCGGCAAGCGCCGTCACCTCCCGGCGTGTCGCCTCGCTGACGCCGGGCTTGCCCGAAAGCGCCTGCGAGACCGTATATTTGGATACACCAAGCCGATCCGCAAGCTGCTGCATGGATATTTTTTGTGCCATTTGGACGCTTCTCCGTTTCGAAGGGATTGAGGGGAAATCGTGTTGACATTTCTCTAGTTTACCTCTAAAGTGGGCCGCGGATAAAGAGTCGATTCACCTAACAAACCTAACAAAAACAAGAAGCATGACATCGAAATCATTCCTAATTCGAGAGGCAGTGGCGATTATGAGCCGTTTGGTTCTGTTTTATGACGAAAGCTTTCCTTATGCGGGCGAACGCCCGAATCCGGTCGCGCTTGCAAGGCTCAAAGAAAATTTCCGCATTGTCGATGCATCCGAGCTCGAGGAAGCGCTGAACGGAGGCGCGGCCGCTTATGTCCATCTGCATGGCCCGTACTTCCCGAAATCGGCGTGGCCGGCCATTCTGGCACATGTCAGCCAAGGCAAAGGGCTTCTTGCCGCAGGCGGCGCCCCCTTCAAGACGCCGGTTACGGGTTCGACAGGAAGCTGGACGGCTGAGCCTGACCAAACCGCTTATCATCAGCAGCTGCATATTCATGAGGCGCTTCCTGTCGGTGTCGATGGCATCGCCAGCTTGAGGCATCACCGCGATATTCCGATCTTCGAAGGCTATGAAGCCCTCTTCGAGATTGAGCCGACTTACGGTCTCGTCCTGCACGTATCGCGAACCGACGATTGCCCAGGGGAGCTTGGCTCGAGCGGCCCGATCGATGCGCACATCTACCCGCTTCTTAAAGGCATCAGCGGCGACGGCTTGGCCCGCGAACGTTCGGCGCCCGCCGTGCTGCTCGAGCATACGAAAGGCCCGTTCGGCGGAAGCCGGATGATCTTCATCAACCAGCCGATTCGTTCCGGCTTCTGGTCCGGCAGCGGCGCAGAGGCACTTGCCGCATGGGCGGATTTTACGGCGAAAGGCGTTACGGAATTATGGCTGAAGCCCAATTACGGCTCTTACGAGCTTGGCGAGCTTCCGGTTCTGATGCTGCAAGGCCAACAGCTGCTGCAGTCGCGCACGGAGCGCATCAGCGCATCGACCGCGGCATGGAGCTTCAAGCTGCGTGTACTGAAGGCCAACCACAGCACGGTGAACGAGCCCGAGCCATTGTTCAACTACGATAACGGCGAATTTACGCAGGTATGGAGTACGGAAGCAGTTCTTGAGATCGGCCGCGAGCTGGTCATTCAGCGGATCGTCACACCGCTGGACGCGGAAGCAGGCTTCTATGCGGTGGAATGCGAAGCCGTGTCTCCTTCGGGCGAGCGCCGTCTGCTTCGCCAAGGCTTCTGGGGAATGGACCGCGAGCTGCTGCAGGCCGGCGAGATGATCTCGTGCGACCGCGACTATTTCCGCAAGAACGGCAGGCCGCTGCCGATCGTCGGCATGACGTACATGACGAGCGACGTCGCGCGCAAATTCCTGTTTCTGCCGAACGCAGCCGTATGGGACCGGGACATGGCGCAGATGAAACGTGCGGGTATCAACTCCATCCGCACAGGTGTATGGACGGCTTGGCGCAGCGTCATGTTTGTCGACGGCCATCCTTACGAGGAAGTGCTTCGCGCAATCGACGCGTTCTTCTTAACCGCGAAGCGCTATGACCTAGAGGTGACATTCAATTTCTTCGCCTTCACACCGGAGACGTGGCAGGGGGTCAACCCTTATCTCGATCCGCGCAGCGTAGAAGCGCAGAAACGGTTCATCACTGCCGTCGTCTCCCGTCACAAGGATTCGGCGCATGTACACTGGGATCTGATCAACGAGCCGTCGATGTTCGATCCCAAACGGATCTTCAGCGGCCCGCGCTCCGCGCAGGACGGTTTCGAGAAAGCCGCCTATATCGAATGGCTGCGGAAGCGTCATGGTTCGATTACGCTGCTGCAGGAGCGCTGGAACATGACGCCGGCGGAGCTGCCTTCCTTCGAAGCTGTCACGCTGCCTGAAGCAAGCGACATCAACTTTAATACGACCGAAATGCTCGCGAAACGCGGTGGTACTTGGCTCGACTACACGCTCTTCACGATGGACATGCACAACCGCTGGGCATCGCAGCTGATCGATACGATCCGCTCCATTCAACCGAAGCAGCTCGTAACGGTCGGTCAAGACGAAGGTCTTGGCGGTCAACGTCCTTCTCCGTTCTTCTACGCGGAAGAAGTCGACTATACGACCGTTCACTCCTGGTGGAAAATGGACGATCTCGTCTGGGACGGCGTCTTCACGAAAGCGCCGGATAAGCCGAATCTCATTCAGGAGACCGGTATCATGTACGTGGAAACGCCGGACGGCCGCGCGAAACGAAGCGAAGAAGAGCTGCGCAACATTCTCGAGCGCAAGTACGCTTACGCCTTCTCGACTGGTGGCGCAGGTGCGGTCCAGTGGATATGGAATATCAACTTCTATATGAACAATGTCAATGAATCCAACATCGGCGCGCTTCGCGCAGATGGCACGGAGAAGCCGGAAGCAGCCGTATCGTATGACTTCGGCTCCTTCATGGCCGAGATCCGCGACCTGTTCGAGGACAGGAAGCTGGAAGAAGTCGCCGTTATTTTCCCGTATTCCAACGACTTCTCCAACCGGAAGCTCGCGTTCGCTGCTACTACACGCGCCATTCGCACGCTGTCGTACACGATGAACGTGCATGCCTTCGGACTGGGCGAATATCAGCTGGATGCACTCGCGGCTACGAAGCCAAAGCTTATTATCGTGCCAAGCGCGCATAATTTCAGCGGCGCGGCACTTGAAGCGTTGACGACACATGTGAAGACGCATGGCGGGACGCTGCTCTTCACTGGCCCGCTGGGGCTTGACGAGTACTGGCGTCCGGCACAGCGCCAAGCGGATGCGCTTGGCCTTGGCGCCGTAGGCAATCTGCTCCGCGAGGAGCTCCTAGAGCTCGGCGGCAGGCTCCTGCCCGTCTCTTTCGGCGGTACGCGCATTGCGGACAGCTGCAAAGGCTTGCCGGCAAACGGAGCCAAAGGCCCTGCAGAGCTGGCGGAAATCGCGCTCGGCGCAGGCCGCCTGCTCTACTGCCCGCTTCCGCTTGAGCTTAACGAACGGCTGGAGCCGCTGCAAGCCGTCTATGAAGCCGCGCTCTCGCAAGCCGGCGTTGAATCGGAGCTGGAGTGGCTGCTCGCCGGCGACCTGCCAGGCGTATACGGGCGCAAGCTGTCCTTCGCAGCCGGCTCGCTCTATATCTTCGTCTCGGAATTCGGCTGCGATGCCGCGGTTGAAGTCCGCGATCCGAAGACCGGCACGGGCTATGCCTTCGACCTTCCGCAGGAGCGAACCGTTATGTTCGCCGCCGATGCCGACGGCAAACTGCTGGCAGTCTACCGTCCGCAGGAAGTCAGCATCACCGTGAAATAAGGCAAGTAAACGCAAAAAGAGGCGAGCATGCGGATCAACCGCTGCTCGCCTCTTTCTCGTTTAGTTGTCGATCCAGGTCGTCTTCGAAGCCGCCGGCGCCCGTCTCGCTGCAGGCGTCTCCATATCGGGTACGCCAAGATAGATGAAGCCCAGCATCTTGTCCTGCGGCCGCAAGCCGAAGCAATCGTTCATGATCGGATTGTAGCAAGGCTCGCCGCTGCGCCAAATAGCGCCGAGTCCTAGGGCGTGGATAGCCAGCAGCATATTCTGAATGGCCGCATTCACCGCGCCGTATTCCTCCAGCTCGATCACGTCGCGTCTATCCGACGGTACAACAGCTGCGCCAATGATGACCGGCGCGCGGTGCGCTTTTTTCATCGCGCCTTCGAGCCTCGCTTCCCTTTCTGCCGGGATCGCGTCTTCTGGTTCATTCGCTATCGCGATGGCACCGAGCGCCTCGCCAAGCTTGTTTCGTCCATCGCCCGTCAAGACGAAGAACCGCCATGGCTCCGTCAATCGATGGTTCGGCGCCCAAACGCCGGCCTCCAAAATTTGCTCGATCGTCTCTTTGGCGATCGGCTCCTGCGTAACTTTCCCCATGCTTCTTCTTGTGTGAATCGCTGTTATGACGTCCATGCGTTTCCCCTACCTTGATTCGGATTCCTTGTTCTAATTGTAGCATAGATGGAAGCAAATTTTGATCGGCACCTGACGTTCTTCTGCAAATTCATGCCTCGCGAAAAAATCCCGTTCAACCCGCTTGCCGCAGATTGAAACGGGATCACGCTGAATCGAGAGATTAGGCTAAGCCAAACCTGCCGCTCTATACACCTTGTCGAAGCCGGCTTTGGAACGAGCCAGTAGCTCCGTTGGCGAAGCTGACGGCGCTTCGGCCGTCAAAATCTCCTGCGATACGGAGCCTTTATAGCCAATGGCGCTCAGGGCACGGAGGAATCCGGCCAGGTCAATGACCCCTTCGCCCGGATAAATTCTTCCGTTGTCGCGCGCATCCTCGACAGGCACGTCCGGCGCATCGTTGATGTGCACGTGAACGAGCCGATCCGGCGTCAACGCTTCGATGTCCGCAACGGTATGGCCGTTCGTGTACCAGTGATACGAGTCGAACAGGAGGCCGACATTCGGCTCGCCGATGGCGTCGATCCAATCCAGCGTCTCGTGCATCGTCCACAGGAACGGGTTGGCCCATGCCGTGCGCAGATGATGCGGGCCGACGAACTCAAGACCGAGACGAATACCGTAAGCGCCGAGAATTTGCGCGCAGATACGGAGCCTGCGGGTTGCCAGCACCATAAAATGCGCGGCCTTGTAATCCGTCGCAGGCAGTACGTAAGTGCAGCAAACTTGACAGCCAAGCGCCGCCGCTGCAGCCGCTTCCTCGGACAGCCGTGCCAAGCCGGCACGGAACGACTCGTCCGTCGTACGCCAGTCCACCGACAAGCCGAACGCACCCATGGTGATGTTATGGCGAGCCAGCAGCTCGCGCGCTCCGTCCACGCCGTTACGGTCGATCAGCCCTTTGGCATCAATGTCGACCGTTTGAAAACCGTATTCATGGGCGAGTGCAATGAATTGCTCGTCGCTGCCGATATTGCCGAGTCCGGCATGGGAAAGTCCTCTTAACATAAGTTCAGCCTCCGATTCTTATAAGTTCCAGTCCAGCTTCACTTCATGGTCCATACGGGATGATTCTCAAATCGCGTCATGCACGTAAACAGCTCAGACGCACAATAACGCATATGACGTATTTATGATAAAGTAAATCATAGAAAAAAGCTTGTCTCATATTTCGATAAACGTCCCATTTCTTCGGAGGATCCAAAGAAACGATGACTCATTTTCCAGCTTATCTGAAAACCTACCCGAACGCGGACTCGACCTTTCCCTTTCATATCGGGCTTCATTCCCTGGAGCGCGGCTATCCGGCGCATCGGCATGACTTCCTGGAGCTGTCCTATGTCATTAAGGGCAGAGGCTCGGAGCTCATCAACAATGTCCGGCACGAAATGGTACCCGGCACGTTCACGTTCGTTCAGCCTTACCAGGTGCATGAGCTATTTACGGAACCGGGAAGCACGCTCGTGTTGTACAACTGCATGTTCAGCATGGATTTGCTCATGGATGCCGGCGGCCAAGGCGACGGCTTGTCCGACTTGGTCGAACCAAGCGCGATGGCGCCTTACATGACGTTTACGGGTGCGATGGCTGAGCGGACACGGTTTCTCATCGAAGATATGATGCGCGAATATCAAGGGGATGACGCTTGGCGGCTGACCATGCTGCAGGCACGGTTGAAAGAGCTGCTCATCTGCTTCGACCGCGAACGCAGGAGGCATCAGCTGGTCCCCGAGACGCCGCTTAGGCCAGGCAAGAGCGGTGCTTCCGTCTGGCCGATCATCCATCATATTCACCGCAATTACCAGGATAATCTGACGCTCTCTCAGCTGTCCGGCTTATTCGGCATGAGCGTCTCGCGCATCAGCGAGGTCATCAAGGAGAAGACTGGGCAGACGTTTCTTCATTTCCTGCAGGACCTGCGTCTGCGTCATGCCAGCTCCCTGCTCGTCTCCACCGATTACAGCGTCATCGAGGTCGCGCTTGAAGTGGGCTTCGGCTCGTACAAGACATTCGTCAAAATCTTCCGGGAACGCAAGGGCATGGCCCCGCTCGCATACCGTAAGGCGAAGCGGCCTAGCTAAGGGAAGATAAACAGCCTGCGTCCGAATCGGGTCTTCACCCCCTAGACCCGGTGCAGCTTTCTTCCTTTCACCTCTTTGGCAGCCTGCCACATGCGGCGCCATTCGGCCCAATCGGTAAGGACGCTTTCCGGCCTGGAGGCGCTTCGCACAGGGAAGGACGGCTGGAACGAGCGTCCGGAATTGGCTCCTGTTTTGTGATAGCGCAGGTCAATTGACCATCTGATGATGTCCGACCTGTTGCTGATGCCGCGATGCGGTGTATATTTGTTCATGATGACAAGACTGCCTTTCGTGCAGGCCGCTAGAATGGGCTCCACGTCCGGAAGCTTGACGGGGTCAATCGTCGTGCCGCCTTCGGCACGATGGTTGATATAGCCTTGCTTGAACACGCGCGGCATGATTTCCATGCAGCCCGTCTCTTCCGTTGCATCCACGAGCGGCATCCAGAACGTGATAATTTCCGAGGCTTCGGAATCCTGCGTGGTGACAGCGCAATCCTGATGCCAAGGGACATTTTGAAAATAATCCGGTTCGCCGCTTGTCGATCGCGACGGCAGCTTCGCGCGCACATGCTGAATGGGATTGCAGCTGAGCTCGCTTCCGAGCAAACATTCCGCAACGTCCAGCAGCTGCTCGTTCCCGAGATGCCGGAACATCGCTTCACCCAGGTAATCCGCGATATCAAGGCCGCCGGCAAACTCCCGGCACTGATCGTACAGCCGCGCATATCTGCGTTCGAACGGCTCGTCTTCGTGCAATTCGCTCAGTTTCCCCTCCGCGTAGAGCCTTCTGGCGCGCGCATCAATTTCCCTTTCCAGCTCCTCAATTACCGGGCGAAGCGCTTCGCGGCTTAAGACATCAGGCACGATCAAATAACCTTCCGTTTGATAGGTAATGATTTGTTCGACAGTTAACCGCATGTTGGCCGACCTCCAAGGACTGATATCCATTGCGCCTTTCTTACTGCTCTTATCGTAACAGTCGAAAGCGCTTCCTTGAAGGGATAAAACAACGCCGCATGCGGACGATCTTATCCTCCTGTGCGGTATACGCTTGGCGCGCGCCCGTAATAACGTTTGAACAGCCGCGCAAAATAAGACGGGTCCTCGTAGCCCAGCATGTCCGCAACCGTAAACACCGGTAGATCCGTGTACAGCAGCAGCTTCTCGGCTTCCGTCATGCGCAGGCGCTGCAAATAAGCGAGCGGCGTGCAGCCGGTTCGGGTCTTGAACACGCGGCATAAATAATTTGGGGTCCAGTGCACGAGACGAGCGAGCTGCTCCAGCTGAACGGCATCCCCGAGATGTGCTGCCATATATTGCTGCAGCACGGCGATTTCTTTGGCACCGCCCTCGGAGCTCGGACTTGTGCTTGACGAGACCAGCTGCCACAGCAGCTCTTCGACCCGCAGCGCCAAATCGAGCGTCATGAGTGACATATGCTCAGCCGTCACATAGCGATTGCCTGGATCCAGCAGCCGGTTAAAGCCCTCGAGCAGGAATGGCCGCAGCTGCACCGGTACGTCAATAGGTTCGTCCCGAAGCGCCGCAGGAACTGCAATGCCCCGTTTCTCCTCGAACCATGCGAAGAAATCGACTTCCGCGGGTGCATGATCTTCGCTTCGCAGCATAAAGGTGCATTCCAAATTATGAAGCCGCTTAGCTTCATCGGCATAGAATTGATGCCACTCATTCGGGCTGATGATATACAGGCAGCCAGGCATCGCGCGCGTTACGCGATCATTCAGATGGAAGCTGCCTTCGCCGTCCAGGATGTACATCAGATGAAAGACGGGATGACGATGCCGGCTGTTCAGCGTACCTATTCGTTTCTTCTGGTGATTTGTCGCAATATGCTCGATCCTTAGATATCGGTTATGGATCAGAAGCCTTAAACCCATGGGCGGAGCCTCCCGAGTCCGGTGTGTTTTCTCCTTATTTTAGAGGAAGACAGGAACGACGAATAGACCGGAATTCGAAAATTCCGGCCATTCTTATAGGAGCCTCGCCATGCTTAGCGCATTTGGCCGAGACGGTTGCGATGGGGCAGGAAGGGGGTATTGCCGTCATCCGCGCTGCCGTCTTGTTGAAGGACGGCATGAAGCCGCTCCGTCAGCTCCTCGAACCATTCCGAGTCCCGCGTCGACAGGGCCAGCTCGATAAAATCAAGGATCGGCTCTTCATAATCCAACACCGACAGCGTTGGCTGTTCTTTCAGCCAGCTGCTCAGAACAGCAACCGTAGTGCCTACGGCAGCATCGTTATCGGATTGAACCACATAGACGCTCGCAACATTGTGTCCCGCATTAATCGCAGTAATAAACCCTTGAATAAGCTCTCCATCCTTGGTTCTGCCTTGTACCCAATCACTGATTGCAAAGCTCATCGTCAGCACCACCCGTCATTAGATTCGAATTGCACGAACTGTAACAATTCCAGTTACATTATATCTTAAAAGAGAGGACGATCCGCAGGTCTAGCTCGTCGTCCTGTTCTCTTGTTACTGTAATTATATGAGTTACAGTTAATAATGTCAAGCAACTTACTTAAATAAAGTAGAGTGTGTTTACAAGACCTTATGAATACGCTCATAACCGATCAGACGGCTCTTGCCACCTGTACTTTACCGGAGAAGAAGGTCGCACCGTTCCCCATGTCGGCCACCCGATCGGGCGTAAGCGCGTTAACGCCCGCCATGCCCGACTTACTATCCGCCCAGAGACCTTGGCTGACCACGACACCGGGCAGCACGTCTTCCCCGACGACCGCCGTGAGCTCGCATTCGCCCCGGCTGTTCCATACGCGCACTTGTTCGCCGTCAGTGATTCCCAGCCCTTCGGCATCGCTGACGTTCATATAAAGCTTAGCCGTTTTCTCCATCGACTTATGCTTCTCGTTATGCGCAAACGTGGAGTTCAAGAAGTTATGGTTCGCGGTCGGTATAAACAAAAACGGATAAGGTCCGTCATCGACGAGCGGCGTATACGTTGGCAGCGCCGGCAGACCATGGCGCTCCATGCTCGCCGAGTACAGCTCGATTCGGCCGCTCGCCGTGCGCAGCTTACCTGGGAACAGCGGCTTGACGCTCGCTTTGACAAATTGCTTCTCAAGCAATAATTCAGCCGTGATGCCTGCCAGCGCCGGGTTGTTGGGATTGCTGAGCCCTTGTCCGATCAAATCCAGATCGCTGTCGAGGAACATCTCGTCCACGTAGCCCATCGCTTCCGCAAGCAGACGAAACACATCCGTATTGGACTTGCTCTCCCCGTAAGCCGCAATGACCGGCTGCTGTACCTGCACATAGTGGTGCCAGTACGATGTGTAGAAGTCCGTATTCTCAAACGTAGACGTTGCGGGCAGTACGATATCGGCGTATTTCGCCGTCTCCGTCATAAATAGCTCGTGTACGACGGTGAACAAATCCTCGCGGGCCAGCCCTTCTCGAACCTTGCTCGCGTTTGGTGCAACCACAGCCGGATTGGAGTTGTAGACATATAAGGAAGAGATCGGCTTATCGAGCTCCAGCAGCGCTTCGCCGATCAGGTTCATGTTAATCTCGCGCGGCCGATTATCTCCCCTTGGCATCGTATCCGGCCGCTCCAGCGCACGCCGGTTGAGTGCCAAATGGCCGCCGTTGCCCTTGATGGCGCCGCCGCCCTTGCGCAGCCAATGTCCAGTAACGGCAGGCAGGCAGGCGATGGACCTAATCGTCATACCGCCGTTGTCATGATGTTGCGGGCCGTTTCCGATGCGGATAAACGCAGCTTCTTCCGTACCGCCGTACATGCGGGCCAGCTTGATGATATCTTCGGCATGCACGCCGGTGATGGCTGAGACAACGTCCGGCGCATACGCCTTCACATGCTCGCGCAGCGCTTCATGTCCGACGGTATGCTGCGCCATGAAAGCTTCGTCGACGAGGTTCTCGGCGAACAGCACATGCATGAGGCCAAGCGCAAGCGCGGAGTCGGTCCCCGGCTTGATTGGAATAAACCAATCCGCCCATTTGGCCGTGCGGTTGCGGTGAACGTCGATGACGACGACTTTGGCCCCATTCTTACGGGCCTTCTCCGCAATCGCCACTTGATGCATGTTCGTGCTCACTGCATTAATGCCCCACATGATCATAAGCTTGGCATGCACGGTATCCTCCGGATCCGTCCCGAAGCTGCCGCCCATCGTATATTGGTAGCCGACTGTTCCGGCCGCTTCGCAGATGGAATAAATCAGCTGGCTTGCGCCCATCCGGTTGAACAGCCTTCTCCCCATGCTCTCCGTTTGGACGCGGCCCATGTTGCCGTAGAAGCTGTAAGGCAGAATCGACTCTGCGCCTTCCTCGGCAATGAGCGACTTCCACTGCGCAGCGATGGCATTGATAGCTTCCTCCCAGCTGATGCGCTGGAATTCGCCGCTGCCCTTCGGTCCGGTCCGCTTAAGCGGATACTTCAGCCGCTTCTCATCGTAAATTCTGGCATTCATATTTCTCACCTTATTACAAATGGCGCCCTGCGTGACCGGATGCGACGGATCGCCCTCGATCCGAACAATAACCCCATTTTCTTTATGCACGAGAAGTCCGCATTGATCGGGACAATCGAGCGAGCAAACGGACGGAAATACGCCGTTTGGCTGGTTCAGATAATCATTCATGCTGCCGCTCCTTTCATAACCCGATAATCAACATCATTTCAGCCCATTATACTTGAAATCCCGGCATTCGCAACCAATTCCCGCCTATAAAAATACCGCACAGCAGTTACGCTATGCGGATTATTCATGCCTTGGTATGAATGGCGGCCATCAACGGCCCTTCTGCACGAAACGCCGCCCTGACTGCGAGCGGCGTGCTTCATTATGGCCGTTCATTCGCTGCTTTCCGACTTCGGCGGCAAATACGACACGTAGCTGTCCGATAGCCGCAGCAGCCTCAGCGCCCGATTGTACTGCTCTTCCGTCGTTCGCATCGCATGACCGCTCTGACCGGGCAGCGCAACGTCCGTCCCATCCGCGAAGCCCTTCCCTGTCAAGAACAATTGATCGTCGGTCACGACGGAGCCCGTCGGCAGAAAATGCCGCATCGGCAGCAAATTGGACGTTTGCCGAAGCAGGTCCTGGCCGAAATGAAGCTGATCGTCCATCGGCACGCCCAGCAGATTCGCCACGGTCGGGGCAATGTCGATTTGTCCGCCCACCTGATGCTGAATGGACGGATACGTCACGCCGGGAGCGCTAAGAAGAAGCGGAATCCGGAACATGTCGGGATATCCGTACGCATAGCCGAGCAGCTCTTCAAGCAGCTGCTTCTCCTCGCCCCCGAGCGAATAATTCGGCAGCCCTTGATGGTCGCCGTACATGACGATGACGCTGTCGTCCCAGAGTCCGCGTTCCTTCAAGTCCGCAACGAATAAGCCCAGCGCATAGTCCGCGTAATTCTGTGCGCGGATGTAGCTGCCGACCAGCGTATTCTCGTAACGCTCCGGCAGCGTCATCCGATATTTGGACGACGGAATGTTATACGGATGATGCGCGCTCATCGAGATGACCTGGGCATAGAACGGTTTATCGCTTCGATCCATGCGCTCCAGTTCATCGACGGTCTTGGCATACAGCACCTCGTCGGAAGAACCGAAGGCAACGTGATCGTCGTCGCCGAAAAATGACTCGTCATAATAACGGTCCCAGCCGATTGAGGCATACAACTCGCTGCGATTCCAGAAATGCACCTCGTTTGTATGAAAGGTTGCCGTATCGTAACCGTTCGCGTGAAGCAGCTTCGGCAGGCTCGGAATGGCTTTCTCCACGTAATGATCCGTCGCGGCCTCGTGCTTGGGCACGTACAGCGACGTATTCACCACGAACTCTGCATCGGAAGTCGTGCCTTGCCCCACCATCGTATAGAAGCGGTCAAAATGGAAGTTCTCCTGTGCCAGCTTGTTCAAATTCGGCGTAATCTCCTGCCCGTCTAGCTTCAGTCCGATCAGCAAATCCTGAAACGATTCCATTTGGAGAATGATGACGTTCTTGCCCTTGGCGGCACCGAAGCCGCTCGCTGCCGCCTTCTGCGGGGCAATGCCTTTCAGCTCGTCGATCGCTTGCTGCGAAATTTCGGCCTCCGGTACAGGTTCTTGCTCCTCCGTGGAATCGGAGAGGAGCGTGTATAACTCATAATTAAGAATGCCCATACCCTCTGCCTGCTTGTTCTCGTTCATGCTGGCCCGGTTCGGCCAGACATTGAAGACGCACAGCATCAGCGACGCGGCAAGCAGCGCATACAGCGCTATTTTTCTTGCAGGTTTCAATCGTTTGGGCATCATGTACGGCTTGAAGGTTCTCTTCGGCCAATAGAAGATGAGCGCCAACACCACGACATCGACGAAGAACAGCAAATAGTACGGGTCCATGAGGGAATACGTGCTCTCGCCGACCTGCGTCACCTTATCGGCTTGGGCGATGGCGTGATAGGTCACGATGATGCCGTAATATTTGTAATACATGAGGACGGTGAAATAGAGCAGTGTAATGACAAGATTGGCGCTTAAATAATAGATGGACTTCCGCTTGCGCGTAAACAGCTCAATGCAGCAGAAGACAAGCCAAATAAACGGAAGCTCTGTGACGATCGTCATCGGGGTCGGACCTTCGTCGAAGACGACGAACCAAACTAAGACGCCTTTGACCAACAGAAACAGCGTAAACAGGAGAAATCTTCGATTCAAGAGCTTAGATCCTACCATCTTCGTTATCACCTTCAACATTATAAAATTTGAAGCACAGCCAAGCTTATGTAGACCTGTACTTCGTTTGCTTATTCCGGTTGATTGAACGATTGCTCAGTAAAGAGGCAACAAGAAATCCTTGCCCAGTCGACAAGCCTGCTCAAGGATAAGGTGTGTGTCTATTCGTCAACCTACCGGGGATCGACGCATCATGCCCGCCATAGGCTCAGCGTGAAATCGATCATCTCTTCCATATACGCAGCAACATCCGGTTCGGTTACCAATTTAATCCCGCTGATTGTGCTCAGCGTATACTGCATCCACATCGACGAGAACTGCTGGGCAGCCAGCGAGAAATTCATCGGCCTGATTTCGCCCTTCGCATGCCGCCTGCGCAAGAAATCCGCGATCCGTTCCGTCTGTTCCTTCAGCATTACGGAGAGCTGCTTCGCTTCTTCCAAATCCAGCAGGTCGTTCTCCCGGAACAGGATGCGCATGAGGTCCAAATCATTGACGAACAGCTCGTTGAATTTCGTCGTCATGACTTGAAGCGCATCGCGAAGCGGCAGCTCCTCGTTCGCTTCGTTCGTCAGCCGTACGATCTCAAGCTCGCGGCGTTTGAAGCTTTCGCGCAGCAGCACGGACATGATCTCCTGCTTGCCGCCAGGAAAGTAGTGATACAGAATACCATCGCCCATACCGATCTGTCTCGTAATTGCACGCACGGGAGTGCCGTGGTAGCCCGTCTCCGCGAAAAGAGCTTTAGCTGTCTCCAGCAGCTTCTCTCGTGTTGCCAATGCTTGCTCTTTTCGAGTGTTGATCCTTGCCATCCAAAGGTCCCTCCAACGTTTCATTGAACGATCGCACAGCGAAAAGTATAGCCGCCATTGGTACCTCCTGTCAATCGTAAGCAGCGGTCACCGCAGGCTTGCGCCGGCATCCACTGGCGCGGATGATCTAGCCCGAATCGTGCGAGCGGACGCCTTGCCTTATGCGCGGGAAGCGGCATTGACGCCCTGCAAATGGACGGTTTCCAGCAAAAGAAGAGGCCCCTGCGGCAATCGCAAGGGCCTCTTCTTTATGACTTTATTGGCGTACATCCGCCATGACGCTCGATTCCGGCGTCTTTGCTTACCAGCTGTCCGTCATCGTGACCGGCCCAATAACACCGTCACCGATCTGCATCTTGTCGATGCACAAAGCGCGGTTCCCCCGCTCCGTGTCCCCGATGATACGGCGGTGATACACGATCAACCATTCGTCGTTCTCCGGCAGATGCAGGTAGCCGTGATGGCCTGGCCCTTCTGCAATCGGCTCCTGCCGCTGCAGAATCGTCCCTTTGGACGCGAATGGACCGATCGGACTTTCGCTCACGCCGTAAGCCACGCGGTACGACCCGTCTCCCCAGCCGCCTTCGGACCACATCAAGTAATAGAGACCGTCCTTCTTGATCATGCAAGGCCCTTCCACATAGCCTTCCGGCGTGATGCTGATATGCGTCTCGCCGTTCTCGAACGGCACGAAGCCGGTCATGTCCTCGTTCAGCTTCGCAACGTTGCAGTGGCTCCAGCCGCCGTAATACATATAGATCGCGCCGTCATCGTCTTTGAAAAGATGCGCGTCGATCGGCTGAGCGCCATGAATGAACCGGTCGATGAGCGGCTTGCCGAGGTAGCCGCGGAAAGGTCCTTCCGGCGTATCGGAGACAGCGATTTCAAGACCGCCGACCTCGTCGTTGCTCTGAATATCGTTGGAAGCGAACACCAGATAATAGCGGCCCTTGCTCTCGATGATGGTCGGTGCCCACACGGCACGCCAAATCCAAGGAAAATCCTCCATGGCGATAATGCCTTCATGCTTCGTCCACGTGATCAGATCGGGAGAGCTGAACGCCTCCAGATTCATCTGCTTCGTATATTCCGTAATGGATCGGGTCACATAGATCCAATATTGGCCCTCATACGTTCTTGCTTCCGGGTCTGCATACCAGCCCGGCACGATCGGATTGACGATCCCTCTCACATTGACTCCTCCTGAATGGGTATAATGAATTCCATATGATTATACGAAATTCACTATGAAGGTGTCTATCGTAATCTCGATCTTCCAGCGCAGCTTTCCTAGATGACCTCCCGTTCGTCATTGCCAGGTAACGCCGGGAACGGCGCATGCGGCTCCGATTGGTACCAGAACGTCGTCGACGCGATATCGCTCTGCTGGGGCAAGTAGCGTCCTCCGGAGCGCCAGCCAAGATCTTGAATGGTCACCTTGATCTCCTTCTCGAAACGGATCGGATCGAGCACATGCCACCGATACATGCCGAAGCGTGCTTGGCTGCGGTACAGGCCGTCCGGCTTGATCACCTGATGCATGCCGAGATAAGCGGTGGAATACGTCCCGTACTGCCCCTGCGGCTGCTCCCAGTTCCATGCCCCGCCAAAATAATCCTCGGTGCCCGTGCCGCAAATCGTCGGGAATTCCCCATCGCCGTCCATGAAGAACTTGATTTCGCCTTCGCCCCACCAGCCTGTGTTGTTAACCTGCCATGCGCAGTACGTTCCCACGTAATGACCCTTGCCCGACACGCCGTCCAGAAGCGTATGGACATCCTTGTAAGGAACGGGATTGCTTCTTCGCCATTGCGCGTGAAAATAAGCCATGTCCTCAGGCACTTCCGTCAGCGTGTAATCGATTTGGTAGTACAAGACGGCCTTCTCCGTCGATGTATTCTCCATCGTGATGCGCGCCGACTGGCGGAAGGGCATCTGCCAGTAGCAGTTCATGCCGCCTGCCGGATTAACAGCCACAGGCTGCGAATTCACATTGCTGCGCTCCTGCCAGCCGTTGCAGAAGAAATCGCCAACCGGCACCTCGACCGAAGGATTCGCTTCTCCGTCCCAATAGAAGCGGAGAATCATATTGCGCCAAGATGTCGGTATGCAGGTCAGCCAAATATGCTGAATGGCACCAGGTCCTTGGATTTCGCCCATGGTGAACGTTGCACCGGGTGCAATCTCGACGGACGGCGAAACCTTCCAGCCAACGCCGAGGTCGCGTGCGCAGTTCGCGCCCGTCCCGGTGTCAGCCATGCCGCCTTTGCCCTTCTCACCGGTGAAATTTTCCGGGCTGATGGATCTTGTTCTTGCATCCGATAGTCTCGCCAAGCTGCCCAAATGCATATCCAGTCCATTGAAGCTGTTCATCGTCGATCTCTCCTCATCGTTAGGTAAGTAGGTTGCAGTCCAATAGCAACGTTCTGTCGTTTTGCGGGCTAGCGATACAGCGGTCCGAGCGCTGCGCAGGCGCGGAAATCGGCACCGACGGGATCCATGCCGCCAAACACACTCCAGAGGCTTGGACGAAATACGCGGTCATCCGCAACGTTGTGCATGCTGACCGGAATGCGGAGCATCGACGCAAGCGTAATGAGATCGCCGCCGACATGGCCATAGCTGATGGAAGCGTGGTTGGACCCCCAATTGTTCATCACCGTGTACACGTCCTTGAACAGCCCTTCGCCCGTCACATTCGGCACGAACCAGGTCGTCGGCCATGTCGGATTGCTGCGCTGATCCAATTTGTCATGCACATCGTCCGGCAGCTCTACCGTATAGCCCTCGGCAAGCTGCAGCACCGGTCCAAGCCCCGCGATGAGGTTGATGCGCGCCATCGTCACCGGCATGCTGCTCTTCGTCGTGAAGTCCGTGGAGAAGCCGCCGCCGCGGAAGAAGTCGACCGCTGGACTCCAGCGTACGGCAGCGAGGCAATCCTCCACTTCCTGCTCCGTAATGTTCCAGAACGGTTTCATCGCCGGCTTGCCGTCCAGCGTCTGCCGGCCCGTGCCGTCCAGCGCCGCCGGTCCGGAGTTGATGAGATGAATAATGCCGCCTGCCGCCGGGCCTTCCAGCTGATGGCCTGTTACCCGCTTCACCGCGTCTGGGCTCCAATACGTGCGAACGTCCGCGAAAATTTGCGCAGCGTCCGTCAGCAAGTGACCGAACAGCATGGTGATGCCGTTAAGCGTATCGTTCTCCGTCGCCAGCATGAATGGCTCACGGATGCCGTTCCAATCGAAGGAGGATGTGAGCATCGCCTCCATGAAATCGCCATTCGGATAATAATCCGTCCATGCGCGCTGCCCTTGGAAGCCGGCGGCAATCGCGTTATGCCCGAGCGCCTCTTCGCCGTATCCAATCGCGTTCAGCTTCGGATTGCCGATCATAAGGTCGCGCGCAATAAGCGTCATTTTGACGACGGTTTCCCAATCGGCTTCCTGCTGCTCCGCTGTCCGCTGCAGGTGGACCGGATTGACTTCCGCGCCTTCCCTGCAATTTGCCTTCACCCAAGAGAGAGCGCTTTCAAATTCTGCTTTATCATAAATGCCCAGCTCCATCCGGCGCACGAATTCCGTCATGTCGACGTACTCGTTGCGAATGCCGAGGTACCGCTGGAAGAAGGACTCATCGACGATACAGCCGGCGATGCCCATGGATACCGAGCCCATGGATAAATACGATTTGCCCTGCATCGTGGCAACCGCAAGTCCAGCTTTGGCGAACTGCAGCAGCTTCTCCTGGACATCCGGCGTCAGGGTTGTATCGCCGATATCTTGGACGTCGCGGCCATAGATGGAGAATGCCGGCAGCCCCTTCTGATTATGCGCGGCAAGCACGGCGGCGAGATAGACGGCGCCCGGACGCTCCGTGCCGTTGAAGCCCCATACGGCCTTCGGCCTTGCCGGGTTCGTGTCCATCGTCTCGGTCGGATAACACCAAGACGGCGTCACGGAAATCGTAACGCCGACCCCCGCGCGCGCGAACTTCTCTTCCGCCCGCGCGGCCTCTGCCGCTCCGCCGATGCACGTATCCGCAATCACGCATTCCACAGGCAGTCCGTTGCTATGCCTTAGATTGCCGGACAAGAACGCCGCTGCGCTCCTCGCCATTTCCATCGTTACGTCCTCAAGCGATTCCCGGATGCCCCCGCGGCGTCCGTCGATAATGGGCCGAATGCCGATCTTCGGCATGCTGCCTTGAAGCCGATTGCCGATCTGAATATCCATTGCTGCATTCCTCCTAAACGAGTGTTAACAAACGAATTCAAAGCATCTGCTTTACTTCATTGCTGAATATCGCCGTAACAGGATCCTCCGTGCCGCTATCCTTCTGGATCAAACGAAGCAGTAGTTCACCGGCTCTGACACCCATATCATAGGGGTGCTGGTCGACATAGTAGAAGCCCGGCTGCTTCAACAGTAGAACGGATTCCACCTCCCCGAAGGAAGCGACCGCCATGTCGTTCGGGATATGAAGCCCGCTGCGCACCAGCTCCAGCAGCACGCCAAGGCTCATCTGGTTGTTCAGCGAGACGATCGCCGTCGGCTTGCTTACCTCCTGCAGGAACTGCCGGACGGCCCGTTCGCCGCCAGCGATTGAGAAATCGCCGCTGTAGAGCAGCAATTGATCCTCCAAGCCGTGCTCTTTCATTGCTTGAAGCACGCCCTCAAGACGTTCGCGCCCCGTGCTTACGCGGGTCGGACCGTTCACTGCGCCGATGCGCGTATGCCCGTCGTCCAGCAGCGCTTTCGTCAATAAATAAGCGCTATGGCTGTTGTCCTCGGCTACAAGGTCAAGCTTGGGCAAACCTTCCGACAA
Source organism: Paenibacillus sp. R14(2021) (assembly GCF_019431355.1). NCBI lineage: Bacteria > Bacillati > Bacillota > Bacilli > Caryophanales > Paenibacillaceae > Paenibacillus > Paenibacillus sp. R14(2021). The sequence goes on along the minus strand of NZ_CP080269.1, from coordinate 5,915,628 downwards.
TTCCAGCTTCCGGTCAATCAGCACGATGGGCTGTCCGTTATCGATCAAATTGGCGATAAGTCCGCCATTTCCTCCCGACGTGGCGAGCACGATCGCGTCTACTCGTTTCTCGTGAAGCAGCCGCAGCAACCTGTCTTCCTTGGCCGAATCCTCGTCAGAGCTGCAGAACAGCATCTGAAAGCCTTCCTTCGAAGCGACATCTTCTATTCCCCGGGAAATGCCCATAAAGTAAGGATTGGATATATCGGGGACGACCACGCCGATCATAAACGTCTTATCCTGCTTCAAGCTTCTGGCGATCGCGCTGGGCTGGTAATTCAGCTTGGTTACGGCATCGTAGACGCGCGCTTTCACATCCGGACTGACATAGCCGGAGCTGTTCAGCACACGGGATACCGTGGCTGTCGACACCTCGGCCTCGGCCGCGACCTGCTTAATTGTTGCCTTGGACAAAATAATTCCACCTCTGTCGTAAATCGTGTAATCGTTTACGTAATCGATTACATGTGAAGCATACTATTAGATTTTCGAGGTGTCAACGAGATAGTTTCGACAAAAAAAGCAGACCCCGCCCGGAAAATCCCCGATAGGACCTGCTTCGCCCGGCAGCGCTAAGATAAAAACACAATGAACAACAGCACAAGCAGAGGAACGAGCCAAAGCAGCGGGACCGCATTCCAAATCAAGGCCGCCTTCAATCGTCCACGGGCAAACTTAATCCAGGCTGCAACCGCCGAAATGAGCACTGCTGCCGGATACACAAGAATATAAGCCAAAATCAACCACAGCATGACGCTGTTCATTGCTTTGGGGTCGTCGAATCCCATGGCGGACATGCCCAAGACGAACAGCCAGCCAATCAGGGACACGACGTAAATCAGCTGCGATCCGATTAATAGTATCATTGCCGTCGAACGCTTCATCACTCGTATACGCCGTCCTTTGTCGTTTTCTTCATCTTGCCATCGTTCTAAAGCCCTATCTATTATAGCAAATATAGACAGAGAGAGACGTAAAAATTGGAAAAGACCTGCCATGCCAAGCGAAAGTACCTTCCGCGCGGCTGCCAAAACGCAAATAAAGCGAACAGCTCCCGCTGTCCGCTTCCTGTTCAGAATCGTTTTCTTTTACTACGTGCATCCCTCATCAGGAAAAGCTCTTGATCTTCGTTTTCTTGTATAACCAAACCATGCCAAGCGAGCAAAGAATGACGATGAATAAGATGCCGTAGACGTTCTGGTAGCTATGTACGAGCGTTGTTTTCTTCTGCACTTCAAGCAGAATGCCGCAAACCGCGACCGAAATGGAGCCGCCAAAGAACTGTATCAATTGCATGAAGCCCATCCCTGAGCCGATGAAAGACTTGGGCAGGATTCGCGAGGTTTCGTTATTAAGCGAGGACAGCGTTCCCGAGAAAGCCGGCGAGAAGCATAGATAACCGCAAAGAATGACGGCCGGCGAAGCGCCCGCGTTCATATAAAAAACGAGCATGACGAGCGCCAGCACGCCGTGACCGATCAGCATCATCCGCATGCTGCCGTATCGGTCGATCAAGAGCCCGACGAAGCGCGCGAGCAAGGATGACAAAATCGCGCCGGGCGCAATCATCAGACCGATCACGAGGGCGGATTTGTGAAACAAATTCGCAAGCACCAGCGGCATCAGGAACAGATTGCCCAAATTCAAGACCAAGATCGAGAACCCGACCGCCAGCAGCTTCAGATAAGCGGAATTGGCGAGCAGCGCCGGATTAATGAAGGCCGCCCCGTTCGCCCTCTTCATATGCCAAGCATGAACCAAGAACGACAGCACGCTGACGATTAGCCAAATAATGGACTGCTGCGTCACAGCCAGCAGCAGTGTTGCCGCATTAACGACGGTCAAGCTTGCCCCGTTAAGATCAAATTTAGATTTCGTCACCGTCTCCCTTGGCAGGAGCCGCAGCAGAATCGGGAGAATGAGCAGCACCAGACAGGTCATGGCGAACAGGCCGTTCCAGCCCCAGTAATGGCTGATCGCTCCGCCTACGATGGGACCAAGACCGAATGCCATGGCGCTGCCCGAAGAAATCATCGCAATCGCCGAGCCCCGCCTCTCCGCCGGTACGTACTGGCTTACAAGCACAAGACCTAGTCCCGCCATAACCCCTGCTCCCGCAGACTGGCATATCCGCGCCAGGAGCAGCGCGTTGAAGTTTGTTGCAAACAAGCCGAAGACCGATCCTAGGCCGAGCGTAATGAGTCCGATCGCCAGCAGTCTGCGAATCGGGACGCCATCCGATAGCCGGCTGTAAATAACGGTGGATAACGCGTATCCGATGGAATAGCTTGAAATAATCCAGGAACCCAGGTCTGCGGTGATGCGAAGATCCGTAATAATCGTAGGGATGGATACGTTAAACATCGTCGTATTCATGACTACAATAAACAAGCCGATCGTCCAGACCGGCAGCACCATTTTGTCGTTCATACGCAACCTTCTGTCTCTTATAATTGCGGAAGCGAAGCAATGGAAGTATTTGCTTGCCGTCTGCCGATTATGCAATCCGGCGCTCTGCTGCTCCCAGCATACCAAAAGGACAAGCATATCCCAAGTTTTCACAAAAAATAGCGCTCCATCGTCATCTGGGATGTCCCATGGAACGCCTCTGTTTACTATGTTTCCATTTCTATGAGCTGCCGTTACAAGCGGCCGGCGGCCGGCTAGAGAGGAACATCAAGAAGCGCAGCAGACGCGCGCATCCGCAGGTTCAAATATCGAAACCGCTCAGCGATTCCAACGTATAGAAAAGTTAATCTATCAAGGAGGCGATTGCATTGAAATGTCCGGTTTGTGATGATTCTCGTATGCGGGAAGTGGAGAAGAATGGCATCCTGATCGATGTCTGCCCAAGCTGTAAGGGAGTTTGGCTGGACCGAGGCGAGCTGGACAAGCTGATGAGCAATGTCCGCGAGGTCCGTGACGAATATAACGAATGGCATCACCGCGAACGGGACGATGAACGGCGCAGCGAGAACGCCCACCAACCCGGCGGTTATTCTTCCTCCTCTGCTCATCAACCTGGTTACAAACCCCATGATGCTTACTCGAAGAAGAGAAAGAAATCAGTCTTGGATGTGTTCGGCGACTTGTTCGACTAAGGGACAGCTCGCGCAAGGCACTTCCTATGTAAAGTTGTCCGTTCGTCTATGGATCCCACAAGCGGGGCTGTACCTGAAGGCATCCAAGATGTCTTCAGATACAGCCCCGTGTATTTTCTTGAGCGCTTCCGCGACCGCGGCAGGAATCGTATAAACCCGGTCGATTCATACGACTTGCTGGCATAGCGGAATACGCGGCGGTATACACTAAGGCTTACCATGCTTGGAAATGCTGTTACCTCCTGCCAAGCTTAGTCAGCAGCCATGGCCTATTTCGAACAACAAGGAGAGCTTGGATTCCCATTTTTCAGTAAAGAGAGGCATCGCCTATGACGCAACGTGTGAATTTTGCCCAGCAATCGCCGGAACTCTTCAAAAAGTTTCTGGCCTTCACCAACGCCTTGAGTGAAGGCGCCATTGAAGGAAGTATGGTAGATCTTGTTTCAATCCGAGCTTCGCAGCTAAATGGATGCGGATTCTGCCTGGATATGCATCTCAAGCAAGCCAAGATTCATGGTGAGAGCGAGCTGCGCCTTGATGCAATCTTAAATTGGCAGGAATCGACGTTGTTTACGCCGCGGGAAAGGGCCGCCCTGAAATGGACCGATATATTGACGAATTTGCCGGATCAAGGCGTACCTGACGATGTGTATGACAATGTTCGCGCGTATTTCTCGGAGAAGGAAATATCGGATCTCAGCTTCCTGATTGTCTCGGTCAATGGATGGGACCGCATAAACGTCGGCTTCAAGACGGAAATCGGCGTAATGACACGGCATTTGAATTAGCATGTGAAAGCAAACGATAACCGCTGCAGGATAGCGGCTTGGTCAAAATGTGATCGTTCCCGGCAGCCTTGTCCGATGGCTTCGGTACGTAACCGAAGTCATCGGGCTTCCAGCCTGCTTTCAATCCATCCTTACGTCCCATCCGCCATCGAAACTTCAATCGAAACTTCATCAAGCGGCTGGAACAAGAACGGCTCCCCGTTCACGTAAGCATTCAATAAGGCCATCGCATAGGGCTGCTCTTCTATCAAGCCTTCCGCCTCTAGCATATTCTCCGCATGGAAGCTGTACGCCTCCATCAACGACATGATCAAGAAGCTCTCCAGCAGCGGAATGGCGTCGTCGCCCATCGTCCTCACCTTCTTGTAGCCTTCTATGAATTGCTTTCTATGATGCGGACGAAGCCCCATAATCGATTGAGCCATGTCGTACAGATGATGGCCGAAGCCGCATCTGCCGAAATCGATCGCATAGGGTTTATCCGCATGGATAACGATATTCCCGATATGCAGGTCTGCATGAATCATGCCATAGTGTCGTTCTATGGGAATAAGGGCAGCGAGATGACCCGCTACTTTGTCAGCTGCCCTGGAATACAGCTCGAAAGCATGCTCGGTAATGAAGTGGCTGTGATGCCGCTGCAAATGCGACCAGTCTCGCTTAAAGCTCTCGCTTCCCCAGATTGGACGCGTGAAGCCGCTGGGCGGAATGAAATCAGCACTGCTCTCGTGAAGCTCCGCCAATAACAACCCCATTCTAGCGATATGATCTTCCGTAAGTGTTCCTCGATCCAGCCGCTCACCTTCAATCCACGTTAATAGGGTTGCATCAAACCGCTGACCGTCATCGAGCACAAGATGAACTATCATCCCCCCTGCACGGTTAGGTACCCCATGCGGCACGATTGTCCCCTTGCTCCTCAGAAATGCTAACCATTCCAGCTCGGATTTCGTTGCATCATCCGGCTTGCTGGACGCATGGATGCGGAGCAAATAGTGTTCCCCCGTGCTGCTCTCCACGCGAAAGGTCGCATGCTCAGATACTTGGATAAAGTGGATGGCATGCCAATCCACCTCATATTCCTGCAGGGCGATAAGCGCCGCTTGCTTCGTTCGTGCCAGTGTTTGCCGCCGATTGGCATCGGTATCCATCTGAAAGCCGCTGTTCATGTCATTCCTCCAGTCTTCGAATCGTCGTCGTGTCCGCAGGTAGGTTGGGAATAGAAAGAAAGCAGCGTTAGCCCGGCTCATACCGAACTAAGGCTGCTTTGGGTCTAGAAAGGGCTGGCTATTGTCGCAGCTGCGGTAGCGGCGTAAACGTCATTGCGATCGGCAGGTTGCTCCCCGATGCGATCGTGAACACGATATCGATCGCTTCCTCGTTCTCTCCCGTTCGATACATGACAGCAGATTGGGCGTTACTCCGCAGTGCCTGGTTATTCGCGACCGTCACGAGCTGCCCATTGACGAGGAACGCCCCCGTATACAGACCGCCCCGCGCATTAAGCGAGATCAAAGTGCGCGGCGCGACATGTGACAGATGCAAGCGGTACAGCACGCCGTAATTGCCTCGATTGTACTCCAGCTCACCCGTCGTCTCGTCGATTCCGTCCAAGATCGAATCCGCTCCGCCCTTATCGCCGAACATGATACGCTGCGGCGAAGCGCCGAGCTGTTCATCGATATCGATAGAACGATCGGCATTGTTAAACGTGCCTCTTACATGCTTGTCGTAGCGCGGCATCACCGCCAGGTTTGGCAGCTCTGCAATCGGATCCTTGCCCACGGCCGTGACGACGATGTTGTATAGCAGCTCTTTATCAGAATAGGCGTCGACGTAAGAGCTAAGCGACTCTCCCTGCTTTATTGGCGTCTTGGCAATGTCAGGCAGAACTTCGATCGTCTGGCCTGGCTGGATCGTCGACCACTGCGGAGTCGGATTGCTTGCCAGCGAGGTTAGATAACGGGACGTGGACAGCTTGCCGGCCAGCTCGGGCGAAGCCGTCGGTCCGCCCATGCCCGAAGCGCTCTTACTATAACTCGCTGCGGAACTCCCCATATTGGTCGCCAGTAGATGTATGGTAACTGGGTACCCGATATTATTGACATTATGAAACATGAACCGGACTTTCCCAGTCAATTGCGCGCGGTACTCAATGCCTTCTTGCAGTAGTGTCTCCGGGCTGTTACTGCGAACCATTTGGGCCGGCTCCGATACGATCTTGTATGCGTAAGCCGGGAAGTTCAACACGGAAGCACCGTCAACCGCATAGATATCGCCAGTCGCCGTGAACAGCCGGTCATATTCGTCTTTGGTATACAGCACTTGGCTCGTGACTGTAATCGTCTTCGTCACGGTGGACGTCATGCCGTTCTTGTCTTCGACGACCAGCGTGACGAGCTTGTCGCCCGGCTCGAAGAAAGCCTTGTCGTTGCCTGTAAACGTGCTGCGGACGATAGCGTTCTCGTCATCGGTGCTCAGGTCCGTGTACGTCACGTTCTCGCCGATGCGGTACTGCGGCTTATCCGTGGAGAAATCCGCCACCGGCGGCAGATTCGGCGGTTTGACCGTCACGGTGACGGAGAACGGATCGCTCCAGACGCCATTGCTGTCTTCCACTTCTCTTGTGATGGTATAGGTGCCCGCTGCCGGGAACATATCCATCCGGCCGTCCCAACGTTCGTTCATGAGCGGCAGCCCCGTCATATTCGTCGCGTGATCCACGTAGGTGACGATCGTTTGCCCTGCATATATCTCGGCAGGCTGGACTTCGAAATCCGCCGTTGGTTTAGGCGGAATGACCACTGTTGACCATTTCAGCGTAATCTGATTGCCAACGACTGCGATCGTGCTGTCGGCCATCTCGCCCCATGAACGCAGCGGCACCATGAGGTAACCCTTCGAGATATAAGCTGCGCCAGTCAGCTGAACCTGGACGCCGTCTCGCGTTGCGATGGCGCTGCCTACCTTGAATACGAGCTCATGCTGATCGTTCTTCGCGATGGACGCCTTCTGCTTGGCATCGTACGAAATCTTATAGCCGTAGCGGGCTGCGATGGAGCTGAACGGGATAAAGGTTCTGCCCTTAATAGCGGCTACCGGCTGCGCGGATGTATAGGTTACGCCATTATGGATCATCTTGGTGCTCCCCATCGTCAGGACCAGCTTATCCGTGGCGGAAGCGGGATCCGCTTGCCCCAGGCCTTCCGCGGAAGCGAGATTGGATGCTGCTGCGGATGTAAAAGGCAGCAATAAGAACGATACGACCAACAACCATTTCAACAATTTCATGCTACGTCTCCTCTACGCTCTCTTTTGCCCCGAGCGCATGAAATGCGTCTCTCGGCAGTGCTAGTTACCAACATTGCTTAGTAAGACGTCACACTCCCTGTAATAGTTGCGAAATTTTGGAAAACATTTTTTTGAGACCGCATGCATAAGCCGATGACCGATGATGCCGGCTGTTGCCTAATTGTTCAGAATTACCGGCTCGTTCACGTGACCCGTCAACAAAAAAAGGAAGCGCATCGCGCTTCCCCCTTGATTTGCATTCAACAGGCCGTAACCAAAATTGGTAAACCCTCTACCTTCAAGCCCGGCAGATCCGAAGGCTCTTGCTGTTCACGGTCCATCGTTTTCCGGTTGTTGTCCGCGAGGCCAAGGAGCCCTGAACGGAGCAGGTCGCATGATTCTGGAGAAGCGTCAGCGTTCGCCTATGTGAGCGGATTCCTACCTTAACCAATTATATTCAAGGAATCCATCGTCATCTTTTGATGACTTTTGGGACACCCCCGTGCGCTGGCTCTCGATTTATTTTTTCTCTAACGCCGATTGATAGATTTGGATGTACTGCGGCAGGTTCAAACCGTCGAACCCTTTCACATAGGCATCCCAATCCTTATCGATGTTCTTATCGCCGATGATGAACTGTGCCATGTTGGACTGCACGTAGTCTTTAATGGACGTCGCCAACTGGGCGATCGTGTCCGTATCTTCGGGACGAACGAATGCGCTGGCCGGATAGAATTCCTTAGGCGCATACGGAGCGAACGCGGCGGTAGCGTCGGCCAGACGCTTCTCGTAACCTGCGCCGGTCAGCGGATCCTGCGCTGTTGCGAACAAGTCGCGGAAATCCTTTGACAGATCCTTCGGTCCCAGCAGCGACCAGCTGTCGTTGCGAACGACATTTGGGTCAACTGGTGTAAGATTTGCGAAGCTGTATTTGGCCGGTTTCCCGTCAATGTTCTTCTCATCGGCTTCTGCTTTCTTCCAGCCAATTCCCTCTTTCACGCCATATTCGCTGAGCAGCGCACCTTCCTCACTGAAGGCATAGTCGGCAATTTTAATCGCTGCGATTTGCTGCTCTTCGCTTGCTTTATTTGTAATGGTCATGGCGAACTCGCCAAAGCCCTGCCACATGCCCGCAAGCTGTACGCCCTCAGGTCCTTTAAGCGGCGGCACGATGACCCAATGCTTGTGGCGCGTGATCTTATCGTCGTACGTGTTTACCAGGTAGCTGAGCAGCGCCGTCGTGATGGAACCGACGATTTCGTCGCCCTCGCGATTACCGAGCTGACCGACCGCTTGGTCGTTTTGCGTAAAAGACGCTTTGTCGATCAAGCCGTCGCTGTACAGCTTGTGCAAGTAAACCAGACCTTCCTTCCACTGCGGCTTATTCGCGGCAAAATCTATTTTGCCGTCCGTAACGGTCAAGTATTTGTCATTATCATTGTAAATAAAGGCATTCATGAGGTACGCATCGATATTACCGTTCCAGACGTATTTGTTCGGCGCGCCGGTGAGCGGTATTTCATCCGCTTTTCCATTGCCGTTCGGATCTTTCGTTTTGAAGGCTTTCAATACGTTATAGAGCTCGTCCGTCGTCGTCGGTACGGAAAGACCAAGCTTGTCGAGCCACTCCTTGTTGATCCAATACTTCTGCGAGAACGTGCAGTGGTAACACTCGTTAAAGCGCGGAATCCCATAAATATTGCCGTCCGGCGCCGTCATCGCTTCTTTCAAATAAGGCTTCTTGTCCATCATCGCTTTCAAATTCGGCGCGTACTTGTCAATCAAATTGTTAAGCGGAATCAACACACCCTGTTTGCCGTATGTCATCAGGTCCGAATTCGTGAATTTGCCTTCCAGGAACACCTCCGGATAGTCGCCGCTCGCGAGCAGCAGCTGTCTGCGGTCTACGAGCGCATCGGTTGGCGCCAAGTCCCACTTGATCTTGACGTTGAATTTCTGTTCCACGAACTTGGTGTAATCGTTGTCCTCGAGCGGCGCCTTCCCTTGCGGAGCAAAGAATCCAATATCAACCGGTTTGGACGGTGTTTCGTTCGCAGCCTTGTCGTCCGCAGCCTTGTCGTTCGAGGCTTCAGCTCCAGTATTGGCTTTACCGGCTCCGGCATTATCTTTCTTGTCGCTGCTGCCACACGCGGAAAGGACGATACTGCTGATCAATACAAGCATAAGCGATACCCAAATGGACTTTTTCAAAGGTCTGATTCCTCCTTGGATCATATAAGTTGTTGCCTGCTCATACGTATTCGTGAAACTTGAGCAGTTCCCCCAGCTTTATTGCCCTTTGAACGCTTTGAATCGGCTGCCGCCTCACCTCCACCTTTAATTCACGTTTTCGCTGGCTTATCTTCAATCAGCTAGCCCTTTAAGGAGCCGATCATAACCCCTTTGACAAAATGCTTTTGCACGAACGGGTACATAATGAGCACCGGCACGCAGGCAACGACGATAAGCGCGTACTTCAGCACCTGCTCGAAGCCTTGATCGCGCAGCTTCTGGGCCGTATTCGCCAGCATCTCCGGGTCGGCCGCGTTAAGGATCAACATATTCCGCAGGACGTATTGAAGTGGAAACAGATGCTCGGATCTCAAATAGATGAGTGCATCAAAGTAAGCGTTCCAGTGCCCTACCGCATACATCAGCGTCATCACGGCTAGAATCGGCTTCGACAGCGGCAAAACGATGCTCCACAAATAACGCGAATCTCGGCAGCCGTCAATCTGGGAAGCCTCTTGCAGTTCCAACGGAATCGAGGTTTGGAAAAAGGTTCTTGCGATAATCACCTGGAAGACGGAGAACGCTCCGGGAAGCCATAGCGCCCAACGTGTATCCAGCATGTGCAAATTTTTGACCAACAGGTAAGTGGGTATAAGGCCGCCGCTGAAAAATAACGTGATCATCATGAGAATCATGATGTACTTACGGCCAGCCATCGTTCGCTGCGATAGGGGAAAAGCCATCAGCACGGTAAAGGCCACGTTGATAAATGTGCCGACGACGGTATAGACAATGCTGTTATAATAGCCCAGCATCAACTGGGAGCTCTGAAAAATCGACTTATAGGCTCGGAGTGAAAACTCGACCGGAAACAACCACACTTGGCCGGAAACGACGGCGTTAGGCGAGCTGATGGACGAGCTTAAAATATAAAGCAGCGGATAAAGCACCGTCAGCGTCAACGTACCGAGCAGGAAATAAATGATGGTTAGCAGTACGCGGTCGCCGAACGGTTCCCTGATTCTTTGTTTGGTCAGCATAGACGGCCGCCTTTCTACCATAAGCTGTTCTCTGAAACTCTACGGGCAATGGCATTGACGATAACGAGCAGCATCAGGTTGATGACGGAATTGAACAACCCGACCGCGGAGGAGAAACTGAAGTTGGCCCCAAGGAGACCGACCTTGTATACGTAAGTGGAAATAACCTCCGATGTACTCAGGTTGAGCGAATTTTGCATCAGGTAGATTTTTTCAAAGCCAACCGCCATGGCGCTACCCAAACTGAGAATCAGCATCGTAACCGCAATCGGGATCAATGAAGGCAGATCGATATGAATGATTTTCTTGATTCGGGACGCTCCGTCCATCCGCGCTGCCTCATAGAGTGAAGGATCGACGCCGGCTAATGCGGCGATATAGATGATGGAGGCATACCCCATTTCCTGCCATACGCCGGACCAAACGTAAATGGATTTGAACAATGTCGGCTCGCCCATGAAATTCGTCCCTGGCCATCCGAAAAACGTGAACAACCGATCCACGACGCCGACATGCGGCGAAAGCATCAGGATAACGATCGATACCATGACGACGGTTGAAATAAAGTGAGGCGCGTAAGTGATCATCTGTACGGATCGTTTGAAAAAACCCGTTCGAATTTCGTTCAGGGCCAGCGCCAGGAGAATCGGAATCGGAAAACCTGCTATCAGAGAATATAAGCTGATTAGAAGTGTGTTTTTGATTAGCAGCGGAAAATTCGGTGATTGAAACAATTCATTAAAGTGCTTGAAGCCCACCCACGGGCTACCCAAAATCCCTTTTATCACATTGAAATCTTTGAATGCGATGATAACGCCGAACATGGGAATGTACTGAAAAATGATCAGATAAAGCACCGGAAGAAGAACCAGGAGATACAATTCCCAGCTCCGCCTCATTTTGATCCATGTTTGTACCATCCGCATTTCTCCTTCATTCAGACTCATGACTTGTTTCAAGCCCCGGCCAAGTCTCTCTTTACTAGCTTACTAGCTGCCTCGCCGGGCTTGGTTCGATAGCTTGATTCTAGCTGGCATTGCATCGAAACAGCAATGCGTAAGATTCCTTGAGCACGCAATTTTCTCCAAAGCGCTTTTCCGCGCTGCGCATGCGCGGGAAGCTTGCCTATCCCGCATTTTTCTACTTTGCCTATTTTTCGCCGCTGCTTAGATGATCGCCCTAGGCAGCCTATTTAACAGGGACTGCCTATTCACGAAAAAAGCAAAAAACCTTGGACCGCCATGCGTCAGCACGTCCAAGGTTTGATGGATCATCGATAAGCTTGTTGTTTGCGATAATCGCTTGGAGAAAATCCTGCAACATTTTTAAATGCCCGGTTGAAAGAATTATAGTTGAAATAGCCGACCTGCGAGCTAATTTCCTGAAGGGACTTGTCCGTCGAAAGGAGCAGCAGCTTAGCCTTATCCATCCTCAGACCGATTAGGAAATCGACGAAATTGCAGCCGCATTCCTCCTTAAACAGCTTGCTGATATTCTTGGCATGAAGCGTAAACTTATCGCTGAGATGATCGAGCGACAGCTCCGGATTCGGATAATTTTCTTCTATGTAGGACCGGATATCGCCAATAACTGCTCGCGTCCGCTGTGAATCCTTCAAAACCTGAAATTTACCCGTCACTGCCTCGAAAATTCGCGCGCATCCCTGCTGCAGTTCGGATAGTGTCTCCCAGTTCCTCCAAAGCTCAAACAGCTCGGCGCCTGCATCCTTCCACACATTCCGATAATCCTTGGATAGCTCCAGGAATACCCGGTTCAGCTGCTGCTGCAGGAGCTGCAGGAGGCTCTCGATTTCCTTCCGTGACGAGACGGAATCCGAGATTTGGTCAAACAACTCGTCCAAATGCCTCTTCCATCCGCTCTCGGCGAGCCGGATCCCTTGCGACAGCGCATGGATCGTCCCGAAAAAGTCATGAACGCGATGTTCGGCCCCGTCCAATTCCTCCGAATTCAGCACCCTTCCCGTACCAAGTACAGCCTTATATTGCAGCAGGTTGCGCGCGATTTCATGAGAACGCCTGATTTCCTCGAGATTTGCCGCCATACCGTGAACGCCAATCGTGACGGTGAAGCTCAAATTGCTGCGCACCCACTCTACGATCTGCTCTCCAATCAGCATGCTCAGCTGGGCGCCGTCCGCTTCGTCTGGCACCCATACAATGGCGGAAAGCCTGCGATCCGTGACCCATTCCACCCACGTCGAAGCGTCGCTCTGACCCGCTGTCTCTTGGGTAACGCTCGAAACAACGAATTTGAGTATCGATTGATCTTGATGATGGTAACCAGCGGTAAACTGTGGATACCGATCGATTTCCAGCTCGAGCATGAACGCTAGCGATCCCGCCGGCTTCACGTGGAAAGCAATCAAATCCGTTTGCCATTCCGTTTCGCGAACCGGGGCGGTACCTTCTACGGTCTCTTGGAACCGATGCTTCTTCTGTAAGATGATCGTTTTCTCGTCCTTCACCCTCGTTCTCGTGGTTTCCTCCATCAGATGTTCCAGCGCCCCGCGAATAAACCCGAATTCATTACTGCCGGGCTGACCGATGTCGGGCTTAATCAAAGCACTTGTTCGGATTAGCAATACCAATTGGCTGATCGGCTTATAATTCCGGCGAGTGACATGAACGACCCAGACAACGCCAAGCAGCACGACGGCAACGGCTATAATGACCCAAATACTGTAGAAATTGAGAGCAAGCCGTGACAACCTTCCGTTAGCCGGACCGCTTTCGAACACCCATCCGGTATAGGGGGAAACATACCGGGACAGGACGCTTCGTTCCCCTGGATTGACAGCTTTGTCATCCATCAGGATGCCGCCCTGGTTATCACTGATTCGAACAAACGTAAGCGAAGGATTATACATCGGTAAGAGGGTTTGTTTCAGTTTGGACAAGCTGACATTAAGGACCACGAAGCCTTTTTTCTTCATCGTAAAATGCGGGTACCCCTGCACCAGGGAAATGACATCCGATCGCTCCGATGCTTCATACGGCTTATAGCTTCGCTTTCCCGACCATTTGCCGGCTGCCGCTCGTTGCTCGATATAGGGGCGTATGAACGCATTATCCATAAAGTCCGACTGCAGTCCCGATCCGTCCCCTAAGACGAAACGGTCCTTCAATCGGATAAAATAAACGGAGTCGATAATCGGGTAATTGAGTTTCCAGTCATTGATGAGCTTGTTGGCTTGAATGTTGCCATACACGTCGCTGCTATCCGTGCCAAAGAACCGCTTCAGCTCTGCGGAAGAAAGCGTATCGCGTAACACTTGATAATCGATCGTCTTCAAGGAATTGTCCGTAAAACGGACTTCTTGTTCCGCAAGAAATCCGTTGGCTTTCAGCGCTTCTTTGCGATTCTGCTCGCTTAGCGTTAGGAAGAAAACGACGAACAAGATCGTGACCACCACGACAAACACAGGTAGATAAGATAAAAGCAATTTTTGAAACCAGCTGCTGCTCATTTTATCCCCCCGGTCATTCGCTTTGGTGAATGAATCTTTGAAAATATAATTTTACACCATATACCCCAGCAATTCTACCGTCGTAACCGCTTTCAATGCCTCACGCTTAGGATCGAATACGGAATACGTGCGCGATCGGCGCTTTCCCGTTCAGCTGACTTGCCGGAAGCTGCAGCGTGAGTCCAGTGCCGATCCGCTTGAAGGGCAAGGGTTCGTCAGTCCCGACAAGCTCGATCGCTTCAACCGCATCCGTATAGGGGATTGAGATGTGCTCGGATACCTGCGAAATTTCGCTGTCATATAAATAGGTGCAGTATACGGTGTCGCCTTTTCGCGTGAAGGCGCACTCGCCCGTGAAGTAAGGCGCGCAAATACGCGTGCCGTATACTGCTTCCCCATTCACCTTTAACCACCCGCCAAGCTCCTTCATGCTCTTAATGGCGCCCTTCGGAAGTCTGCCATCCGGCTGCGGTCCAACGTTCAGGGCTAGATTTCCGCCCTTGGCGACCACTTCCATCAGGATATGAACCAATTGGCGGGCAGATTTATATTGATCTTCATATCCGAACGAGAACGACGTTCCAATCGTAATGCAGCTTTCCCAGGGCACATGCAGCGGACGGTCCGGAATCGTTTGCTCCGGAGTGACATAGTTTTCGTAAGAACCGCCCACGGTCCGGTCGGCTGAGAGCAGCCACGGCTGCATTCGGCGTGCACGCTCCAGCACATCGCCAAGGCGAATATCCTGACTGACCCTGCCGCCTTCTCTCACCCATCCGGCATCCAGCCATAGAATATCTATTTTACCATAGCGGGTCATCAGCTCCATGATTTGCTCATGCGTGAACGATACGAATTTCTCCCACAGCCACGGATGCTCCTGCGGGTCGTAAGAAGGACCACGCCACATGTGACGGCCTCTCTTCATACCCGGAGCCCAATAATAGGGCGTGTTCCAATCCGCCTTGGAGAAGTAAGCGGCAATCGCGAGCCCCTTATCGCGGAACGCGTCGAAGACGTTCTTGCAAATGTCGGCGTATCGATGCGCATGAAAAGGTGTCTCGCTGCCCGTGATCCGGTAATCCGTCGTATGCGTGTCCCACATGCAGAAGCCATCATGATGCTTGGTCGTAAAGATCAAGTATTTAAATCCGCCCTCAAAAGCCGCCTCCGCCCATTTCGCGGGCTCGAAGCGGATGGGATTAAATGTCTTGTTTAGCGCAAAATATTCCCGTTTCATCTCTTCATAATCATTCGTCCAATCGACGTCGTTTCTGGACCAATCTCCGTCTTCATCGCTCAGCGTCCACGATTCTACCAGGCCAAGCTGGGAATAAGGCCCCCAATGCATCATAAGCGCCAGTTTCTGATCCTTGAACCATTCCAGTCTTTCCAGCGTAATCGGATCCTCCGGCTTAACCCATTCCGATTCGCTGCTGTAGTTATGTACGCCATTCTCTACTTCTAGTAAGGTATCGCTCATCGTACATCCTCCTTAGGTGCCATACAACGTCCGTTGCGGGCCTTTGTTCCAATATTGGCCGAGATTGAAGCCACTGACGAAGACGCTTGCTCACTCCTTCAATAATACCTATGCAGAATTAGGATAAACGCGGCATTGGACGTACTCAACGGGATTTTTTCAATAAGTTCACATTTTTCCTTCATTGTGTAAGCACTTTACTATTTTCGCCTCGACCGCTTAGGCCGAAAAAGGAGAAGTCCGCGAAATAATCCATGAAACAATAGCGTAACAGTTAACCATTAGCAAAAAAGGCAGGATGTGAATGCAAATGATCATAGAAAAAACCAGTCCTCTTAAACGGACTGGTTTACGCTGCATTCATTTAACTCCCTCGATACGATTCCGTTATTACCTGAGCATAGGGAAATAGCTCCCCTCACGGCACCAGGTTTTATTATTCACCCGTCTACCGTATGGGGAGCAATTAATAGAAATGATGCGCGATTTATCCCGAGCCATTGACATCCATAGTACGGGTCCTATTGATGTCCCATTTCAGTGCCTTCTCGTGGATGTTTTCCGTCCGGGCGCTTACTTGTAAATCGTAAAGATCAAATCTCTGCTGCCGCTGTTCTCCGTGGTCCACGTCGTGCCGCCGTTGGTCGATAGTCTCTCGAACCCGCTGGCATACGGATTGCTGTCGCTGTACGCGAAGCCATACTTGTTGCTCGTCGATCCGTCGTCGATCGTCGCTGGGGAACGAACGATGATGCCGTATTTCTTGGTCGTATCGAGACCCGTCAGTCTCGGATAGACCGCGTAAGGCGTCGGTACGCCCGGAACGTTGTTCGGCGGAAGAGCCGCCGTAAACAGCTTCGCTGCCGGGTTATTGCTGGCATCCAGCTGGACGATATCGATGTACAGATTGTCCTCGGGCACTTTGTTCACATAGCTCTCGTACAGATAGAAATCAATGCGAGGCAAGCTGGACTGCGTGAGCTGGAACGTTTGCATGCGCTGCACGCCTGCGCGTATGTCCGAATAGGAAGAATACGCCGCACCGCTGTCGTCCTGATCGATGATACTGCCAGTGTTGCCGGTGACATTGTAAGCTTCGATTTCATTCACGGACGGAATGAAGTTCGACGTCGCGGCGTACAGCCTGATCTTGGTCGTGGACACCGTAGGGAAATCGATCGTCTTGATATCCCCAACGGTGAAGCCCTTCGTCAGATTCACGTAGCTCGTGCCGTTCCAGTATTGAAGCGCATACGTATTGATTTTGAAGTCTTGGGCCCCGTATCCGTATTCCTTCAAGACGACCCGGTTG
The DNA here is from genome assembly GCF_019431355.1 of Paenibacillus sp. R14(2021). NCBI lineage: Bacteria > Bacillati > Bacillota > Bacilli > Caryophanales > Paenibacillaceae > Paenibacillus > Paenibacillus sp. R14(2021). The sequence continues at coordinate 5,898,855 of NZ_CP080269.1, read as the reverse complement.
ACGCTGGTCGCGCTGCCGAAATTCACTTCGACCCACTGATTATTGTACGAGCTGCCGTCCGCGCTCCACCGTGTTCCGATATCGCCGTCCGTTACTTTAGCGGCTTCATACCCCGTACCATATACCGTCGAAGCGGTTGCCGTCTTGCCGAGCGCCAGGTTGGCCGCAGGCGCCGGAAGCGAGGAAGCCGTCGTCGATATGCGCAGGATGACCGATTCGCCGGGCTGCTGAGTGCGGGAATAACTGCCGGTAAACGTACCCAGCTTCGTGCCGCTGTAAAGCTCCGTAACCGTATAGGTGGTCGTCGGGCTTAATCCGAGATCGGCAAAGGTTACCGTCCTTGAGGCCGTGGCGGTCATGTTCCAGTTGGACATGCCGACGATCTTATCGCCGTTCGTATCGGTCAAGTAGATGAGCGGCGGCGAATGCTCCAGCTTGTGGTAGTAATTCGTCATGCTTACCGGCCTTGCCGCGATCCCCTTCTTGGCGATACTGATCAGGGCCGGATTAAGGAAAGGAGCGATCCGATCCTCCGCGAGAAACGGCGTATTATCCCCCATAATCAGATGACCGCCGCCGAGGATATCCACGGTCGTTAAGAGCCTGCCGTAATTTCCGCTGAATTTACCGAAGCCGTTCGCGATATTCTCCGGAATGGCCATATCCGGGTCGTTATGCTGGTACAGCGTCCCATTCGTCCACCAAGAGGCGGCCGAGTTGAGCGCCTGGCGTTCGATGCCCGGATATAAGTTGTTTTGCAGCGGAATCGTCGTATCCACGCCGGACCTCCTGCCGTGCGTATAGCCGGAAGGAAGCAGCGGAGCGATCGATGCGTCGATGTAAATCGCCCGCGGGGCAGCCAATACCGTATTGCGGATGATCCCCATGCCGATCCGGTACGCTTGTATGCCGTTTTTCGTGGAATCATAATGGTTCCCTTCGAACATGCCAAGGTCTAAATAGTCCAACTTGACGTAATCCATGCCGGCGTTGACGAAGTAATCGTTCATCAAATAAGCCAGGTAAGCTTGGGCGCCGGGATGCGTGGCATCGACGATGTAGGAATTCACGTAGGATTTAATCGGCACACCGCTGCTGTCCTTCAGCGCGATATCGTTAAACGTGTACGAAGGCGCGCCCGGCACCGTATTCGTTAGCGGTTCATAGATGCCAAACGGCGAGCTGTAGTTGCCGGCCTTCATGCCTTTGCTGTGCACGTAATTCGCGAAAGCGAGGAAGTCTGCCGTCGTCTTCGTTCCCGTCGGTCCGGCGTAGCAGCAGTCCAAATTCATGTACGTGTAGCCGAGCGGCTTCAGATAAGCGGCATAATAGTCGATCGTCGCGTTCATCGCGTCGACGGACGGCTTGTCGTAGAAGCTGTAGAAGCTGTTGTAGCCGACTGGAACGTCTCCGCTCCACGCGAGCTTCGGCTCCGAGACGGCATAGGCGCTGCCGAACTGCTCCAACCCGTCGCGGTAATCATTGTAGTAGCCGAGGAAGAACTTATCCGAAGAAACGGAGGTTCCGCTTTGGCTGCCGCCGGCGTTGTAGACCGAGAAGCCGGTCAGCGGTCCGTTCGCGGCCGTCGCCTGCTTCAGATACTGCATGCTCTTCCAATTCTGCGTGGAAGCGGCGCCTGCAATGAAGCCTTTCTTGTTCGTGTTATCGAACATTGCGGCCACCCAGTAGCTCGTTCCGTTGAAGGGCGACCACGTCAATGTGGAACCGAACGGACGGTCGAAGCCGTTCTCGCTGCTGCCGAAATCATTGACCGGGGCAACGCCAAAATCGAAGTTGTTGCTGTATGGGGTCGTATAGATTCGTTTGTCCGAGCCCGTGCCGATGTCGAGATTTTGCGCCGCGATCGGTTCCATGAAGTTGAGGCTCTGCGAGATGCTTTTGTTGACGGTCATGCTAGTCAGAATGAAAGGTTTATCCTCGTACATGGTGATATTCAGGATAATCGTCGTGCCGGCAGTCAAGGTATTCGTAATCGTGAGCTTCTTGCCATTGGTGCCGTAACCGTCCGTACCGATCGTGCTCCAGCTGGCCGTTCGCGTTCCGGCATCGTACGAGCTGATCCGCGTCGAACTGCCCGTAACCCCGTAATCGGAGTAGAAGCTGCTCATGATGGCCGTGGAGCCTGCGTTATAATTTCCTCTGCCTGTCGAGAGATCGTAGGTGATGGTTAACGTGCCATTGGTCGCCGTTACGACGGTTCCGGTCTGCGAGATGGTGACCGCGGATGCGAAAGTCTTCGCAACGTGAAACGAGAAGAATCCTGTAACCAATAAAGAAGCAATGACGAGCCCTTTCAGTAGCCGCATGAACATTACTTATCCCTCCGAATGACTATGATTTGACCTCCAGCATTTCCAGCCGTACGCCAATTCGCCCGACCTCGGGGGCAAGCTCCTCATCGTGATAAAGCTTGATACGGTTCGCTCCCTTCCTCAGCCGGATTCTCACCTCCTTGATGCCGGAGATATCCCAGCGGGCCGGCCCCCAACCGCCTGTATTAAAGAGAACGGAACGAATAGATGGCTCATCGTTTACCGCAATGAGCAGCGCCCTGTTCTCGCCGGAATAGTAATCAAGGGTAAGGATATAGTCGCCGTCAGCATCCGCCATGACAGCATCGAACGTTAGTGAGCCGCCGCGGCCGATTCCGACGGCTTTCTGCAGACTTGAGGACGCATCGACATGACAGAGGGAGGCGCCACCCGCAAGAATCCCTTCCTCAGCCGAATAATAGGTATCCTTATGCGGCGCCCATCCGATGATTCTCACGCGATCGATGATAGGCGCAGGATCATCCGCTCCAGATCGCCGAAGTAAGATCGTATTGTTCCCCTTCTTCAGCGTCACGACGATATCGGAGGTCCGAACCACTTCGTCGCCGCCGGACGATTCCAGGCGGAACATCTGAGGCTCGCCGCCATTAACGCTCACATGAAGGCTGCTTGGTTGTGCGGAGAGATAGAACAAGCGAAGCGTATGCCTGCCTTCCCGGTCAGCCGTAATGCCGCCAAAGATGAGTTCGCCGCTGCTGCCCAAGCGAACCGCGCTTCCTTCCATGGCATTCTCGCAGTCCGTTCTGTCCGCGGTCCCATGTAGAACGGCGGCAAGCGAGGAATAAGTTTGGGCGTCGGCATCCATGTAGCCGCCGTGAACGCCCGATTTGAGCGGGAGCTCCGCGTCGCTGATGTACAGGGAGAAGCCGCCGTTATCCAAGACCTGCAGGGACAAGCTGTCTTTATTGGTAAGGAAACGGACTTCTTTCTTGAGCGTATCCCCGTTCTTCCCGTCTCTGAAGATTTCCACCCGGTACTGATTATCGGGAAGGAAATCGAGCGGCACGGTCACGCTCCGAGCAGAGGTCACGATGCCGCCTACGAACCATTCCCGCTCCACGCTGCGCATCAGCACCGCATGATCGCCCGGAAAGCCGGACAGCACCTTGACGCTATCGAATTTGGCAGGCAGCCTGCGAATATACTCCGTCCCTATCCACGGTTCATACGTATAGATGGAATCGGCAAAATGCTGTACGCCGGAATCGAAGACGACGGCGAGCGCCAATTGATGCGCCTGCGTCGTGTTGCGGTTCACGTTGGAGAAACCGGTTACGGTATAATCCATCGGGCCCACAACGTTGCGGGTGAAAGGAACGGTACAGTTATGCACGGCATGCGGCAAGCCGCTCCACTTGTAATGCTCCAGCCCCAGAATCCCTTCGGCCGTCATGATGTTCGGGTAGGTTCTTCCTTCGCCGGCCGGCTTCGTGCTGCCATGGAAATTAATCATGAGCTTATGCGCAGTCATGATGTCCGCAATCATGTTGTACTGCCACATCGTGTGCTGGGAGTCGTTCATGAAGAAATCCACCTTCAAGCCCACGACGCCCCACTGCGCCCAGCGCGGAATCTTCTCCTGCGCCTTCTCCAGCGTGTCGATCGCCTGCATATCCGACCACAGCCAGACATCCACGTTCCGCTCGCGCCCATAATCGCACAGATCCTTCACCCAGCTGTCATCCCAGCCTGCATCCACCGTAATCGCCTCGAACCCCATCGCCGCGGCAAAATCCACGTATCGCTTCTGCTCGCTGTACAGCTGCGCGCCATTCTCGAATGCCCACCAGGACCAGATGCTTCGGGCAGGCTTGATCCAAGACGTGTCTTCCCAATCGCAAGGCGGATTGAGGTTGTAATTGATCGTACTGTTCACCAATTCATCCAGCGACTCGCTGACGGTGACGATGCGCCATGGCGTCTCGAAGGGCAGCTCGCCCTTCATCGGCTCGAGCTGCTCCGGCGCGAAAGCAATCTTCATCCGGCCTGCCGCTTCGGTCTGCAAATGACTGGAGCAATAGCTGCCGCCCGTGTTCAGAATACCCGCTTCGGTAATCATCACCCACCTGCTGTCTTCGGCACTGTGCAAGAGCGCCGGCATGCCGTAATCTCTTCTTCCCGCCGTCTCCCAGCTGCAGCGGTTATACGTGCCTTCGTACGTATTCACCCAATCCTGCAGCCACATGTCGCCATATGTCTTGGGAAAGGCAAAATCGGTATATTCCCCATAGATGCGAAGGGGCTGTCGGTGTTCGCCGCGAATCGTGTAGCGGAAGGCTAGGCCGTCCTCGAATAAGCGGAAGCATAGCGCCGCATCCAAGCCATTGACCTCGAAAAGCAGCATAAGCTCGTTGGCTTCATTGCTATAGACTGCTTTCTTGCTGACGGGCAGCGAGTAACGCTCCGAGATGCTGGCTTCCTCGCGCTTGACAAAGCGATAGCCGCTGAGCAAATCGCCTAGGCTTGTCGCCATGCCCAGCCTGGACTGCGCAATTACTGTGCGCTCGCCGGCTTCGAGCGAATAATAGAGACCTTCTTCATGATCCTGATAGACGGAAAGCGTAAGCTTCTGATAAGGTGATGTGAGTTTCCACATGGGCGTAATCTCCGTTCTGATGGTTGATTTGTATCTTGTGCGCTACCCCTTCACGCTGCCCATAACGATGCCGTCGGCAAAGTATCTCTGCAGAAACGGGTACACGAGCAGCACCGGCAGCAAAGCGACGATCACCTGAGCCGCCCGCGATGTCCGGTCGGAAATCATGGACCATTTCGTGATGTCGACGGCCGACATCAGTGACAGATCGCGGTTCACGATCACCGTTTGCAAATAGCTTTGCAGCGGATAGTTCTCGGGACGGTTCATCAAGATCAGTCCTTCAAACCAGGAATTCCAATGGTTAACGATACAGAACAGCGTCAAGGTCGCGATTGCCGGAGCGGACAGCGGCACGGCGATGCGCCACAGCGCCTGCCACCGGCCCGCGCCGTCCATAAGGCCCGCTTCCTCGATCTCGTCAGGCAGCGATTTGAAGAAATTGAGCAGCAGGATGACGTTCATGACCGGTACCGCGCCAGGCAGAATGAGCGCCCAGAAGGTGTCAATGATACCGGTCATTTTGATCGTCATGTACCAGGGAATCAGCCCGCCGCTGAACAGCATCGTCACCACGAAATACCACGCATACAGCCCGCGGAACCGAAAATCCCTGCGTTCCTTGGACAGCGGGTATGCAATGAGGACCGTGAGCAGCATGTTCAAGGGTACGCCGACCGCCACGCGCAGCACCGAAATCATGAACGCGCGGCCGAATTCCGGCTTGCCGAGCACGAATGCATAGGAGTTCAGGTTGAAGTCGACGGGCCATAGCTTGACCTGTCCCGAGCCGACGGCGGCGCTGGTACTGAGGGATAGTGCCAGCACGTTCACGATCGGCAGCAAGCATGCGGCAGCGACGGCTGCCAGAATGAAATAATTCAGCGCAACAAAGGTTCGTCTTCCCCAGGATGTATCGTTGTTCATAGCAGACCCACTTTTCCTAAAAGATCCGGTAATTCGTCAATCGATAGGCGAGTACGTACGATGCTCCGATCAGCCCGAACGAGACGACCGATTTGAATAACCCCACGGCGGTGGCGACGCCGTAATTCGCATTCTCAAGCCCGATTCGGAAAACCAGCGTATCGATGATATCCCCGGTCCGGTAGACCTGAGGACTATACAGGTTGAATATTTGTTCAAACCCCGCGTTCAAGATATTTCCGAGACTTAGAACAGACATTAAGATGATCATCGGAAGCAGACCCGGCAGCGTGACGTGGAGCGTCTGACGCAGCCTTCCGGCGCCATCCAGTGCAGCAGCCTCGTACAAGGCGGGATTAATGCCGGTTAACGCGGCAAGATAAACAATCGTCCCGTAACCGAATTCCTTCCACGTATCGGACATGACCATGGTGTACGGGAACCAGCGGGCATCCCCGAGGAAATAAACCTCCTTGATGCCGATATTGCGAAGCAGATCATTCACGATCCCCGTGGATGGCGAGAGGATGTCGATCAGCAGACCGCTTAAGATAATCCAAGAAAGAAAATGCGGGAAATATATGATCGTCTGCACGCTCCGCTTGAACAGCCGGCTGCGGGCTTCATTCAGCATCAGCGCGAACGACACGGGTACGACGACGCCCGCGGCCATCTTCATGATGGCGATGAAGACCGTATTCCAGATCACAGTTGAAATCTCCGGCATATGCATCATGTATTCGAAGTTCTTCCATCCCACCCAAGGGGAATGAAACATCCCCTTGGAAGGAACGAGCCGCTCGAATGCCATGACGATTCCGGCCATGGGCACGTAACAATAGATGAATACCAATACGACGCCCGGCAAAATCATCAGATGGAAAGGCAGTTCGCCGTATAGCTTGCGCTTCATTCCAATCGCCTCTTCCTGTACGCAGGCTGCGCCTTATTATTGAGACGCCTGCCACGCATTGACTTCATCCGTTATCGCATTGCCCCCGAGCGAATTCCATTGGCTGACGAACTGTTCGAATTCGTCGATGGAGCCTCCCATAATCATCCGCGTGAAGGCTTCCAATTGCAGCTTGCTGAGCGTTGCGTTGTTATCCGTCATCCCTTGCGTCGGTGCGCCGTAGAACGCATCGTCCCTATGCGCGCCGTCTTTGGCATAGCCCTCGATAACAGCCAGCGATCCCTCGGGGCCGTACATTTTCTCACTGTCCCAGAAGTTGTTGTCGCCGCCGCGATAGGAGACGATTTTGTCGTAATAGCTTTTCTCCTCGGCATTAAGCGATGAAGGATCCTTCGCATCGAGTGCCTTCACCACGTTTAGATGTGCATCGAGGTTTTTGCGCGGCGCCTCCCCGTACAGCAAGGCGAATTCGAATACCGCGTTGCCGTTCTTGTCGGCGTTGTAGACCTCGGGTTCGGCCGTTTTGCCCCACAGCTTCTCCAAGTCGAAGTTCAGCAGCTTAATGGCGGCCTCTGGATTCTTCGCGTCTTTCTTCACGACGTAGTACGTGCTGATTGCGAACGGCACCTGCGCTTGCGCCGGTTCCGTATCAACCGAAGGCAATGGAAACGGCTTCCACTCCATAGCTGGATTCGTCTTCTTGCCGTCAAGCAGCCAACCGGCGTTCCAGAAGTAGCCGTAGAACAAGCCGAGTTTGCCCGCATTGGCGGCATCCTTCACCTTGGTGGCATCCTTCGTGCCGAATTCCTTGTCGATCAGGCCGTTCTTATACATCTCCTGAAGCTTCTGCAGCGCGGCTTTCGTCTGCGGCTGCACGCTTCCGTAAGCAAGCTTGCCTGTGTCTGACTTAATCCAAATGTTCGGATACGCGTGATAGCCGTTAAAGAAGCCTTCCAATGCGCCGAAGAAGCCGAAAATATCTTTGGTGGCGCCAAGCCCGTACGTATCCGCTTTACGATTGCCGTCGGGATCTCCCTTGACGAAGGCTTCGGCGATTTTCTGTACGTCGTCCATCGTCTTCGGTTCGGATAGGCCGAGCTTCTGCAGCCAGTCCGTTCTCACCCACAGTACATCCGTCTGTCCAAGCCCGGAATTCATTTTGGGAAGCCCATATACTTTCCCGTTAAACGTGCCGGACTTGAGCGCGTTGCCGCCGTCTTCGCTAAGCAGTTTCTTCGTCAATTCGGATCCGTACTTCTCGTACAAATCGGTCAAATCCAACACTTGATCGTCGTCTACCATCCGTTTCAATTGGGCCGCGTTCACCGGCATAATGTCGGGCAAATCGTTCGAAGCAATAGCGATGTTGAGTTTCTGGTCATACTGCGCGGCAGGCGTCGTCCATAAATAGTTGACTTTGATGCCCAGCTGATCTGCATAGGCGCGCGACCAGACGTTGTTGTCGATCGCCTCGCCTTCGCCAAACTTGGTGCCCTCCGAAATCGGGCGCACCGCGGACACTTCAATCGGCGTTTCGTACTTGCCGAGCGGATCGGCTGGGGCTGCTGCATCGTCGGATGCGGCCCCATTGTCGCCTGTAGACGCCGAGCTACCGCCATTGCCGGCGTTTGCGGAAGTGTTCCCGTTCGTTCCTTTGTTCCCCGTGTTCCCGTTGTTCTCGTTATTGCCGCTGCTGCAAGCCGCGAGCGCCAATAGAAGCGCGAACGAGAGTAGAATCACCATGACCTGTTGTCGTTTCATCGTGCCATTCAACCCCTTGTCTTCAGTGTCTAACTTTCAACCAAATTATAGCAACGGGCGGGCCGCTGACGTGAGTGACGGAATTCCAAGCGAAGTAAGGGAATTTTCCGCATTATCCTATCGTCCGCCAATCATCCTCCCACCTTACGCAGAAAAAAGTCTACATGCAGCGAAAAAAAACCAGCGGAAAGCCGGCGGAAATCTCCGTTCTTCCTGCTGGGCGTTCCCATGCACGCTATTTCGTATGCTTCTGCCTGTACTCGCTCGGAAGCAGCCCGGTCTGTTCCTTGAACATTTTGCTGAAATACCGCTGATCTGCAAATCCGCACCGTTCAGCAATCCAATAGACGGGATGATTGGTGGAGACGAGCAGCTCCTGGGCGGCGCGGACGCTGATGGTCTGAAGAAAATGGCTGAACGTCATGCGCGTGATTGCGCGAAAGCTCGTGCTGAAGTAATTTTTGCTTAAGTTGACCCATTGGCTCACTTCGCCCTGCTTCACATGCGCCACCGGCTGCTCCGCGATCCGGCTGACAGCCCGGACAATCGCTTGAATAATTTCTTCGGAATACGCAGAACGGCGCAGCCAAGCTTGCAGGCGAATTCGCAGCTTCTGCAGCTGCTCCTCCATGCCGTATGTATCGATAGCGACCTCGCCTGCGTCATCCTGCCAATCGAACATGGGAAAGCTCAGCTGCCAACGATCCATGGCGAAATGCCACATGTCCCGGAGCTGCCCGGCGTCAAGCTCCTGTAGCCGGATCGACTCAAGCAGCGATTCGAACCTGTCGTCGTCCATCACCCACAGTACGCTGCCCGCCGACTCGGCGATCTGCTTGATTGCTGATGCGTGCGAGCCGCTCTGCCGCGGGCTGGGCGATTCCGTCCGCACGGCCTTGACAATTCGTTCCAATGCCTGATCCAGATCCATCTCCTCCAGCTGAGTTTTGACGATGTAATCAACCGCGCCCATGCGCAGTGCCTCTTGGATGTATTCGAAATCCTGATGGCATGTCAGAATGACCACTTTAATGGCAGCATCATGCTGCTGCGCTTGGCGGATCAGCTCGAGTCCCGACATGCCGGGCATCGTAATATCGGTCATCAATAGTTGGATGGGGTTACTTCGTAGAAATTGCATCGCTTTCTCGCCGCTGGCTGCTTCCCCGGCGATTTCAACCCCGTACTTCTGCCAAGGAAACAGCAGTCTCAAGCCTTTGCGCACCAAATGTTCATCATCCACGATCAGCGCTTGAATCAATGCCGAACCCTCCTGTCTTGTCAATGGGCAGCCGAATCGATATGACCGTCCCGTTCCCTTGCTTGCTCTCCATCTTCAAGGCTGCCAAGCCGCCATAGTAAACGGCGAGCATTTGTTTCACATAGCGCAGCCCAATGCCAAGGCCCGACTTGTTCGAAGACTCGCGCTGATCCAGCAGCTCCGCCAATTTATCCTCCGGAATGCCTTGCCCGTTATCCTGTACCCGCAGAAACAAGAATCCGTTTTCTTGGTAAATAACGACGTCGATTTCGCCGCCCTCGTCCGCATCGAAGCCGTGATAGAGCGCATTTTCCACGATCGGCTGCAGGATGAACCGTGGAATGGGCAGCTCGAGCAGGGCCGAATCGACTTCAACCCGAACGTTGAAGGAGTGATCGTAGCGGATATTCTGGAGCTCGATATAATCCCGTATCGCTTCGACTTCCTCTCGGACGGTCACCACCATGTTCTTCTTGCCGAGATTATAATGCAGCACTCTCGTGAACACGGATACAAGCTTGGAAATGTTCGTCTGTCCCTGCATGCGGGCGAGCCATTGAATCGTATTGAGCGTGTTGTGCAGGAAATGCGGGTTGATTTGTACGAGCAGCTTCTCTACCTCCAGCTGTCCCCGACGTTTTTCTTTCTCCTCCACGTCCGTAATCAGCTCCGCGATCCTCCGGCTCATCTGCTGAAAGTTGGTCAAGATTCGGTTGAACTCCGTCAGACCGGTGGCGGACACGTTGGTCAACGACTGGTTATAACTAAACCGCGTAATTTCCTTGTTGATGATGCGGATCGGACGATAAACCATTCGCCATATGAGCCAGGCGAGGAAAATGCCCAGCAGGAGCGACAACGAGGCAAACAAGCCGAATTCTCTCAACCATCGGTTTAACTCGCTGTTATACGAAGCTTTCGGAATCAGCTGCACGACGGTCCAGCCGTGGCTTCCCTCGGCACTGAAGATCTTGTATGCGGTTTCAAAATCTTCGTATCGGATACCGGCAGGAGCTTCTGCGCTCAACGTGCTGTAAATGATTTTCTCGTTCGGATCCGTTAAGACATGATACACCGGCGCATTCGGATTCTCTGCAACGGAACCGCCGCTTGGCGCGAACATGTCTTCTAGTCCCGTGATATTCGTCTCGATGTAGGCATACAGATATTGGCCTTGACCGTACTGCAGCTTGCGCAGCAAGGAGAATACCGGATATTTGCGTTCCCCGGAATCAAGCGACGGATAGGGCCCGAAGAAGGTAAAGAGCTTTTGTTTGTAGAAGACCGGCAAGGCTTGCGGGCGAAACGTTAATTTCGCGTTTGTATTGGGGAACAGCAGCGGCTCTTCGAGATCCGGCGCATAGAAAAACATCACGCCGACATTCGGATTCGAAAAGTTGACGTTCGCCATCGACTGGGAGATGTTCCGGTACAGCACGGACCGCTCGAAGGAATCTTTGCTCGATATGAATTGCACGACCTCCCGGCCAATGCCGCCTTCGACATCAAGCAGCTGGGACACCCTTCCGAGCTCCTCCAGCTTTCGATCCAATTCGTCCCGATCCCGCGACACTTTAGCCACCCAATCACGTTCGATCTTCTGCGTCTGCACGACATAGATCCAGCGATAGGAAATATACCCCGTAAGCAGACTCGGAATGACCGCAGCGATAATCAGAATCACGATCAGCCGTCCTTTCAAGGAAGGAAGAAACACGTAGCGTTGAATGAAATTCATAAGCAGCCTCCGCTGAGCAGCCAGCTCGACAGATTTGTTGCCGCTATTATACCAGTATTGCTTCTAGTTGTGGCATTATTTTCTAGCATCCTGTGCTTGTCACAATATGAGCTGCAATCTCGTTTTATTTCTGGGTCATAGTATCGTAAATCCTACAATAAAGAGAGGCATCGCGATGACACAACGTGTAAATTTCGCTCAGCAATCCCCCCAGCTCTTCAAGAAGTTTTTGGCGTTCACCAACGAATTGATTGGAAGCACAATTGAAGCTAGCCTAATCGATCTCGTTTCCATTCGGATTTCGCAATTAAATGGGTGCGATTTTTGCCTGGACATGCACGTCAAGCAGGCCGCTATCCATGGCGAGAGCGAGCTTCGCCTTAATGAGATCTCGGCTTGGCAGGATTCAAATCTGTTTACAACGCGGGAACGAGCCGCACTGACATGGAGCGAAATCTTAACCAAGCTTCCCGATCAAGGCGTGTCCGACGACGTCTACGACCGCGTTCGCGAGCAATTATCGGAAAAGGAGCTGTCGGACCTGAGCTTCCTAATCGCTTCTGTCAATGGGTGGGACCGTATTAACGTCGGCTTCAAGACGGCGAGTGGGCGTCTGACGCGGCAATCGACTTAGCGCTTATTGCATATCCCACTCTACCGAACGACAAATAAACCGATCACCGTCATGCCGGTAATCGGTTTATTTGATTGAAGCTCGTGCCAAGGAGAATGTCACAGCGTTGTTACCCCTAGGAGCAACCACGTTGTCTCAGTCATTCATATTCAATAATAGGAAGTGCATCATCCAGGAACACGCCGCGCGCCATAGCCGTCAAACCTGTACGGGTAAGTTCCAAGATGCCGTAAGGTCTCAGCAGCTCAATCATGGAATGAATTTTATCTGAATCTCCAACAATTTGAACGATCAGACTATCCACTGCAATATCGACGATCGAAGCACGAAAGGGTTCAACCATACTTAAGATTACCGGCTTTACATTGGACACCGCACTTACTTTGATAAGTGCAAGCTCGCGGTCAACCAACGGATAAGCGCTTAATTCAACAATTTGAATTACATCGATGAGTTTATTCAGCTGCTTTTGCACTTGTTCGAGCATCTTATCATCCCCGGTTGTCACAATGACCATACGAGACAATCCAGGTTCTTCTGACTGGCCTACCGTTATACTATCGATATTGAAGCCGCGGCGTCCGAACAAGCCAGCAACGCGCTGTAATACACCCGCATGGTTGTTTACAAGAACAGAGATCGTGTGACGTTTCATCTTTCATCCCCCATAATCATATCATCGATCGTGGAACCCGGAGTAACCATTGGATAAACATTCTCTTCCTGACTGATAACAAAATCAATCAGCACGGGTCCAGGTGTTTCCATCGCTTCTTTCCACACCTCACGAGCTTCTTCTTTATTTGTTGCGCGGAGTCCTTTAACGCCATAGGCTTCTGCCAGCTTTACGAAATCCGGACTGCCGGAGAGGTCCATATGACTAAAACGATTATCGTAAATAAGCTCCTGCCATTGCCGTATCATGCCGAGGACCTGATTATTCATAATGACGATTTTCACGGGAATGTTAAGAATGGAACAAATCGCAAGCTCTTGTGCATTCATTTGAACCCCGCCGTCGCCATTAAAGGACACCACAAGCCGGTCTGGGTTACCTACCTGTGCCCCGATCGCCGAAGGTAAACCAAAGCCCATTGTTCCAAGTCCACCTGAGGTAATTAGTGAACGGGGATGCTTGAATTGATAAAATTGTGCAGCCCACATTTGATGCTGGCCAACGTCCGTCGTGACGATCGCTTCGCCGCCCGTCGTTTCGCTGATCATTTCAACGACGAATTGCGGTTTTAACGTGACTTCCGAATCCGTATACCGAAGCGGATACATTTTTTTGTTTTCTTGAATCTCTGTCAGCCATGCTTCCGCATGTACCGGCTGCGCATGAAGGTTAGCCTGTTGAAGCACGGATTTCACATCGCCGAGACAAGGGATGGCCGTTTCAACGATTTTCCCAATTTCGGCTGGATCGATATCAATATGCGCGATGGTCTTCACTTTAGGAGCAAATCCGCTTGTTTTCATCGTTACTCTGTCGTCAAAGCGCGCTCCAATACTGATGAGAAGATCGCAATTTTGCAAGGCTTTATTGGCTGTGTAGGTTCCATGCATGCCCGGAAAGCCCATCCATAATTCATGCGCACTTGGGAATCCACCTAAACCAAGCAATGTCGTCGTAACAGGTATCCCGGTTTTCTCTACAAATTCGAGTAATTCCTTGGAAGCGTCCGAATAGATAACGCCTCCGCCAGCCAGAATGACAGGACGTTCGGCTTTCGCGATAGCCGCGTGTAATTTTTCGATTTGGGTTACATTCGGGTCGATATCCGGGCGATATCCCCGAATCTCAGGCTTGTTCACGGGATATTGGAAGATCATCTTCTGGCTCGTTACGTCCTTTGGAATATCGATCAGCACCGGGCCCTTGCGTCCAGTAGAAGCAATATGAAAGGCTTCATGGATAATCTTCGGCAGCTCGTTGACGTCGCGAACTAAATAATTGTGCTTCGAGATCGGCATGGTGATGCCGGTAATATCCGCTTCCTGAAATGCATCTGTGCCGATTAGAGCCGTCGAGACATTACCTGTAATGACAACTAAAGGGACAGAATCCATATTAGCCGTCGCGATCCCCGTAACGAGATTCGTTGCCCCAGGTCCCGAAGTTGCAAAGCAAACCCCCACTCTTCCCGTAGCGCGCGCATAGCCGTCTGCAGCATGAATGGCTCCCTGTTCATGACGAGCTAAAATATGTTGGAACCCTGGAAAATCATGAATCGCATCGTAAATGTTTAAGGTGCTTCCTCCAGGAATCCCAAAAACCGTTTCGACACCCTCAATGAGCAGGCTTCTGACGAGTGCCTCCGATCCTGTTACCGTATCGTTCTTCATTACCCGACTAAGCCATTCATGCTTCGAACGTTGTTCCTCCATCTTTTCCATCGTTTTTCCTCCCATTTTGCATATCATAAAAACTCCTTTCATCCCAACTGCGATGTTAATCAGCAATTAGGGACGAAAGGAGCTTTCGTGGTACCACCCAGATTCACCGGAAATCTCATGATTTCCAGCCTCATGAAGTCAAACTATGACCTCTAGCATGATAACGTATGCCAAACGTTTGAGCTTATGACCGAGTTAAGGCGCCTCAACCCAGGCTTTCACTCAAATGCTCGGAGATGACCGTACAAGGGTTTAAGGCAAAGCTTTCACCAAATCCTTTGCTCGCTGAACGTAAGAGCCCTTGTACTCTATTCTCTTCATCACATGGGAATATTTAGAGAGCTTCTATCTCTAATGAAAGTTTATTGACTGCTTATACGTTATGTTATCATGGAGTAAGCTATTTGGGTTATGAAGAGATTCAATACCCGTTATTCCGAAACTCGATACCTAGTGGAGGTCAGAATGATGATTGATTTGTTAGAGGGGAGATTTTTCAAAACGTTCCTTGCGGTGATGGAGGAAAAAAGCTTTAATCGTGCATCAGAGAAATTAGGCTATGTTCAATCTACGGTTACAAACCATATTCAGCAGCTGGAACGAGCATGTGGACAAAAGCTGTTCCATCGTTTATCAAGAGGCGTAAAACCGACAGAAGCTGGTTTAAAGCTCGCTAAATTCGCCCATCAATTTGTACATTTAGGGCTGACATTAGAAGAAGCTATGCATGAATCGGAGCAGCCAGTAGGAACGATTGGCCTAAGTATGCATGAATCTTTTTTTGTGACGAGAATGTCTCCGCTTATCCAACAGTTTAAGCTTGAATATCCGAAGGTTAATTTCAAAGTGAAAACAGGATATCATCAGGATGTTATTGACGATGTTTCGCAGCATGCTGTTGATTTTGGCATTGTTCCTCGAAATCCCCAGAGGGATGACCTTCATTTTTACCCTATGCTGCAGGAAGAATTGATTTTTATTGCCTCAGATGAAATGACGAGAAAAGTGGAGACGGACGGCTTGAAGGTGCTAAACAGTGAAACTGTGATCAGCTTCGGAAACAGTTGTTTAATTCATACGCATGCCATCAAGGTTCTAGATGAGGCTGGCGTAGAAGCAAGCAGTGCTATTCAATATCCAAGTATTGAAATGATTAAACAAGCCGTAGAGTGCGGTATAGGCTTTGCGCTCATTCCAAGAGTAGCAGCGGAAAAAGAAATCGCTGAAGGTAACTTTCAATTGCTGCCTATAAACCCGGGGATTTTCTCCACCCATGGCATTATTGTAAATAAAGATCGGGATTTAAACTTACCCGCCGAAATGTTTAAATCATTCGTATTGGATCATTACGCTTACGAGACCGATCCTGAATAACTAATCGTCTCTTTGGGCAAATCGCTGCCATAGACACATCATTTAAAGTTTTGACAAGTCAAACAAAAAAATGCTAGTATGTGAAAGTCCTAATTATAGAATAAATAATTTTAGGTAAAAAGGAGAGTGAACGATGACAACGCCTCAAGATACGAAACGCCATGGCATTCATCATAGCCATGAAGAAATGGAATGGTTCGATGTACTCCCGGGAGAACAAGTTGCTTATCGTGTTCACGGTAAAGACGTGAATAACGAATACTCTGTGTTCGATCTTCGCATGGCCCCCAAGCAAGGGAACGGACCGGTCGCCATTCACCATAAGGCAGACGAAATCTTCCGGATACTAGAGGGCGAAGCTCGTTTCCATGTCGACGGGAAAGAATTTAATGCAGCAGCAGGTGATGTCCTTGTCGTTCCAAGAGGTACGCCCCATGCATTCTTAAATATAGGCGACACGCATCTGCACATGTCGATTATGTTTACGCCTCCGGGCGATGAACTTATCTTTAAGGAAGTTCAAGGAAAGTCAATGGAGGAAATTATTGAGCTAGCGAAAAAATATGAAGTAAGCGTCGTGGGACCCCCTATTGTCTATAGCAAATAAATCTCTACAGATCGCCAAGAAACCCAACGTCTTTGTCAAGACGTTGGGTTTCCCTATTAAGAACTGGAGCTCAAGCCGCTGGACGTTACGAGCTCCGAAATCCAGCCCGTTTCCTCTGCGATCTCCAGTTCGCCCGAGCATGCGGGCGGTGAGCAACTTAGCCGGGTCCCCGGCATGATTACGTGTCCATTCTTGTGCGTATCATGCCTTTAATTGCGCGAATGGCGCCTATGGCGCCGGCTTCGTTGCCCAGTTCGGCTCGCACGATGCGGATCGGATTCGGAGTCAGCTTTGCCGCTCTTTCGCGTACCTGATGGATATAATAATCGCCAGAATCAACCACGCCTCCTCCCAGTACGACCACCTCGGGATTAAGAAGGGATACCATGTTGGCGATGACCACTGCCATGCAGCTTAACGGCCGCTCCATGATGCTGAGTGCCGATTCGTCCCCTTCGGCTGCCGCCTGGAGTACGTGCCTGGCGTCGATTCCATCCGCTTGTCCGCCCGCCAGATCCAGTACCTTCGAGCTTCTATCGGTTACACGAAAATACTTGCGGGCGGCTTCCCCGATGCCGGTGCCCGACGCCGCCTTCTCGAAGGGACCGAAAGCTTCCCCGTCGTTCTCCATGCCATCAGTCTCGGCGTCCGCATCCACGATCCAATTGCCGATTTCACCGGACGCCCCATCAGCTCCGGCGTACAGCTCCCCGTTCAGAATCAACGCGCTTCCAATTCCGGTCCCCACCGTCACAAGCGCCACATGTTTCATGCCGCGGGCCGAGCCTTGCCAAAGCTCGCCCAGCGCAGCTAAATTGACGTCGTTATCCAGATACACGGGACCCTTGTAGTAATGCGCGATGACCGGCCGGATATCCACGGCGGGCCAACCAAAGGCCGGCGCGCCGCTCAGGACTCCCGCATCCTTGCTTATGACGCCCGGAAATCCGATTCCGATTCCCGTCAATCGTTCGATATCACTTCCATCTTCCGACAACAAATCGTTCAATTCATCAAACAACCAGTTGAAGAAACGATCGGGGTCCGCTTCCCTTTGCGTCGCCACTTTTTTCTTCAATCGGATTTGACCGCTTGCGCCGGCGATGCAAATCAACGTTTTCGTCCCTCCGACGTCTATTCCAGCGGTCAAGCCTGCCTCTTCTCCCTTATGCACGTTGGCCACCCCTTTACATGATGATCGATTAGACGTTTTGTAAATGCTTCTCCAGCAGGTCCATTTCGACACCTGCGAGCATCATAATGCCGATTCCGTGATTATCGTTGACAACCGTCAACAGATCGTATTTGTAGTAGTCCGCCGTAAAAGCGTACCTCGACCCGCTGCATACGCCGTGCACATTCCCCTGGCGGTCGATCGCTTCTTGGGTCAGCCCCTGCCAAGCGCGCTGCGCCGCCAAGGTGAACTTGCCGCTATCCTCCAGCCAGCCAAAACGGACCCCTCTTGCAAAGGCATACGCAAACATGGCTGTACAGGACGCTTCCTCATAAGCGTCCGGGTGCGTCAGCACCTGGTGCCACAGCCCCGATTCGCTTTGCAGACCGGCAACGCCGGTGCACATTTCACGGAAAAATGCCAGCAGCGCGGGCCGGTCGGCATGATCCTCCGGCAGCGATTCCAACAGCTCAGAGAGCGAGAACAGACACCATCCGTTGCCGCGCCCCCAAGGAATGCGTGTCGCTTCCCCGTATTTGAAGTCGAACACATGCGACATCACGCTGTGCTCCGGTATGAATAGATAGTCTTTGAACAGCAGAAACTGCTTCGCCGCATCGTCTGCATAACGGCGGTCGCCTGTCAGTTTAAAGTACCGCATCAGGAAAGGCGTGCTCATGTACAGATCGTCAGCCCAAAGCGTATCCGCCGAATATTCACCCTCACACAAGCGGTAATATGCGCCGTCTTCCCTGCGTTCAAGGCGGTTCAAGATAAAATCCGCTATCATCTCGGCGATTCGGGCACTGTTCGCATCCGCATTGCCCCCGGTTAAGTACCCTTCCAGCATCGCGGAGCCGAACGAGCCGCAGTTGTCGAGCATCTTCATCAGCACAAGCTGATGATTAACGGACGGAAAGCCGTATTGTTTCCGATCCCAAAGCGAATAGGCGTACATATCGGTACAGGCTGAAATATGCCTGTTCGCGTATTGCTCGATATCGAGGCGTCCGAGCGCCTTGGCGGTACGCAGCAATCCGTACATGGTAACGCCCAGCGGATAATCCCATCTGCCGTAGTTCGTTGCCGAGCCGGTCGTCCATTTATTGCTAAGCATGGCATTCTCGTAATAAGGACGTACGCGCTGCCTTGGGCCGTCGAGATACCAATAGGTCTGACCGATTGGCCGGCCATCCTCGTCTACTCGGTCGAACAACCGCTTCATGGACTGCACTTCGGAAGGCTCCAATTCGACGTCTTGCGAGAGCGGTCCTGCATACAGCCATGGGCCGGAGGCGCCATGAACGATTACCGGCAGTTGAAATGCCACTTTACCGGACGATAATGTCACATCAAGCTCGAAGCCCCAGCCGCCTGAACGACTAACCGTCCGCACCAGAACGCTGCCCTCTCCCGCCGTTATGGACTTCTCCACGCGGAATGCTCCGCCCTCGTCGGTCTCTATGATCGGTACTCCGTCCAACCAGACCGTCGTCGGGCCGAACGCCTTGACTTCCCATACGGCCCGCTCGACCGGTGAGGTCGTTTCGAGCTTAGACCAGGCATATGCCGCCGCAGGCTGACGGGGCAGGCCAAATAGGCGTTCGCAATTCGGCTTTACCAGGTCCTCTTGGCTATGCTTCGAAGCGGGAAGCCAGCCTAGACCGCTTTCTTCTTCAAGGCTGTCGAAATCCGGGAAGAGACCATTCTCTCCAAATCGTCTTTCCTTGGTCGGCTCCGAATAAATCCATCCCGCGGCTCCAGAACGCCCCTCGAAAGGCGACAGTACATGTAGAATGCGCACTTTTGCTTCTTCCGCTCCGAAACGGCAGCCGAAGCCCGATCTTGTTTTGCGTGCCTCAATGACGATCGTATTCCAGCCTTTGCGAAGCAGCAGCGGAATGACGACTCTTGCGTCCGGCTTCATCTCGTCAACCACGACGGACCGGTATAGCAGCGTTTCGTTCACATACAGGCGGATCGGTCCAAGAGGCATCATAGCGGAATCGATCGACCTTTCGTCATCGCTCCAAACGCGTCCTAACGCATAGACGTAATCGTCCTGCTTCGCATCCGTCAGCCGCCATGACAGGTCAAGATCGAACAGCCCATCCTCCATCTGCAGAATGCCTGATTCCGAGAACGCCCGGTACGCGAAGGGCACCTCCGGGTTCGCGCCGACGTAGCGGTTCGCGAGCGTTGTCAGCATGCCGCGGTCATCGTCACCCATCCAGTAGCGAATGCTTTCGCGCCGTTCCAAATATGCCGCCATCTCTATTGTTCCCCCTATTGTAAAATTCCACCGGCCTCATTCGTGCCCGTGGAACTTTGACTGGTTTATGATTCATCCAAATCAAGAAAGTCGTATCGTTATCGTATGGTCGTACGGAGTCATCACGTTAATAAGCAATGTCTTGCAGCCGGTTGGATACGCCGCATTCCGGATCGATTGCGACCAGTGCTCATGAGCCGCTCCCGTCACTTCGATCCAGTCGTCCCCATTTTCATAACGGACAGTGCCGTCAAGCCAGAAGCTCGCATGCGCATCGACGGCTTTAAGCGTCCCGGAAGCGAATCGCCCTTCATCGCCGAAGACGAGTGCGATTTGTGTCACCACATCGGCCGGTTCTTCCGCGATGATCCGCAGCTTCCAGCCGTCTGCCAATTCAGTCGCTTCGACGCGGACAGGCATCGCCTTCGTATGCGTTGCTGGGCGGTGCTGGTGCGGAAGCAGATACCATGGGCTGACCGTTTCGCTTGCTGAAACGGGCAGCAGCGGCTTCGGCACCGGTCCGTTATACCCTTTCTCCTGAACGGCCGACAGCTCCCAGCCATCCGGGGCGGCAGTCAGCTCGCTCATTGGTATCACGCCCGGCTCGAAGCTCGATCCGATCTGAACGCCAAGCAAACGGGCTTTGCCGTGACGGAGCGCGAAGAATGACGGCGTCTCTGTCATGATGGTCGCACTGGTCGCGCCGCTTCGAATTCTAGCGACCGGTGCGCCGAAATCTGGATGCAGCCGGCTGTGCTTAATCTGGCCGCCATGTCCGGCCGCATCCATTGCCGCCAAATACGTCTTGCGCGGAAATTCATTTCCCAGCACTTTCCTGTAGTGGGTTGGCAGCTCGGCAGGCTTCACCGATGCTTCCCGGAATGCCGGTTCAAGCAAAAGAGTAAGCAAAGCATTGTTCGGCAGCTCGTTGTGATGCACAAGCGATTCACCGGCCAGCTCAGCCATTGCCTCGAATACCGGATCCTTGTCGAGAACGGCCATCATCCGATAAGCGATGAAATAACCCGCCAGTGTGTGCATATGGCCGAAATCCTGGCGTCCGGAGTAGTCGGTGACGACCTCGCCGGTCGGATGAACCAGATACACCATCATCCGAAGGTTGCGGCGTACCTGATCAAGCAGCTCTGGCTTGCCAAGCAGTCTAGCGGCATGAATGAGCATAATGTCACTGACGGCATTGTAAATGCCGTTGCTGCGTTCGGTCCATTCGCCGTCCGGCGTGCAGTCGAGACCTTCCGCAAGCCATTCCTCCGCCCGCTGCCCGGCCTCCTGCAGACCGAAAATTTCTTTCAGGAATCCAAGGGACGCACATAATACCCATCGATGATTCGGGGTATGGATACCGCCGGTGAGCATGGCGGGAATCGTACGTTCCAGGAAGAGCCGCATCGCGGCGATAACGTCTTCAAGCGGCTGCCAATTGCTGTCTTCCAGCAGCAGGAGGGCTTGGGCATAGCAAACGATGACGAAACCCGTATCCGGCGGCGAATGATAATTCGTCCACCCCGGCGAGATCGTCCCGTCCTCATGCTGCATCCGCAGCATATAATCGGCAGCAATTGCCAAGCTATGCAGCACGTCCGCATCGCGATAATAGCGCGATGCGGGGTTAACGATCGCGGCCGCCCAATAGCCCATGACTGCCGGAGTTCCGTTCGTGTGGTTCGGCCATGCGATGCCGCTTCCGGGATCAACGACGCCCCCGAAATAACGGCTGTTCGCGTCTCGCACCTGATTGTCGATGCCGAGCGCAGCCAATGAATCGTTCAACCCAATTAACGTATTAAATACGGACATCATTTCTCTCCTCCAATCAGCCCTTTGCGCGCTTCAATTTTGCCGACAATCTGCTCATGGCATTGTTCGATTTCTTCCGGCCTGCACGCTGCCTTCAGCTCATAAACCTTGATTGGCGCCTGGTCGATAATAGCGAGAAACCGGTCAAAATAGGAATCGTCCTTGCTGTGAACGTAAGGGCAGTAATGGTCGGATAGACCGATCGTCTCATGAATATGAACGCCGATGATATCATCCTTCATTGCGTTTGCCTCGTTTGCGTTGTCATACAGCCCCATCCGCTCCATCATCATGCCGTGGCCGATGTCGTACCACAAATATAACGGCGCGCCCTTCATGCTGTCGATAATGGTCTTCGCTTCTGCGAGCGTCGGCATCTGATAACAACGCGAACGGGTTTCGATGCCAAGCGCAACATCCCATCCTTTGGCGGCAATCCGTTCGCATGCCTCCTCGAGACTATGCTGAATACGGCGCAAATAATGACCGCTGAGCGACTCCCGCCGGTCCAGCATTTGATCCCACAGTTTCCGGTAAGCTTGCGAATCGGGCCCCTGCTCCTTGTAAATGCCCTTCAACGTTTCGTCAATGTTATAATCAAAGGGAACTTCTCCTGGATGGACGACGACGGCTTTGGCCCCGTAACGGTTCGCATACTCCGCCGATTGAACCAGCAGATCCACTGCCCGCCTCCGCTTCTCCTCGTCATCGAAGCCCAGCAAGACCGAGTCGGTTCCGTAGTCGGGATCTTCGATATGCGGGAACGTGTTGTGTACGCTCGAAACGCCGATCTCTCCACGCTCGATCATCGGTTCGATCGTCCGCAAGTGTTCCCTCGTCACGTTATAGTTCAGCTCCACTCGGTGGAACCCGAGCGCCCGTATTTCATCCGCCATTTCCCTTCCGACGGCATGCCTTTTAATGTTCCAGCAGGTCGAAAAGGAATACGCTCCTTTTGATGCGCCCATGTGTTCCCCCTATTGCCTTATCATTCGAAGCAAAGCTTAACCTTTCACAGCTCCCAGCATAACGCCGCTTACAAAATAGCGCTGCAGCCAAGGATATACGATCAGGATCGGAACTGTCGCGAAGATAACG
The DNA here is from genome assembly GCF_019431355.1 of Paenibacillus sp. R14(2021). Classification (NCBI taxonomy): domain Bacteria; kingdom Bacillati; phylum Bacillota; class Bacilli; order Caryophanales; family Paenibacillaceae; genus Paenibacillus; species Paenibacillus sp. R14(2021). The sequence continues at coordinate 5,875,931 of NZ_CP080269.1, read as the reverse complement.
CTGGCCGATTTCAAGCTCTCCGGCTGTGTCATCACCCGCTGTGTTCCTTCCATCTGCATCAGATCGCTGATCATGTTATTTTGGATAAGCTGATACAGCTTCAGCTGAAGCGGATACATGTTCGGGCTCGTGATATACATGAGCGTATCCGTGAAGCCGTTCCAGCGCCCTACCGCATAGAACAGGCTCAGCGTAGCGATAACCGGAAGTGACAAGGGCAAAATGATCTTGAACAGCGTGTTAAAGTGACTGCTGCCGTCAATCTCAGCCGATTCCTCCAAGCTTGTCGGAATGCCGTTCAGAAACGAAATCAAGATGATTAAGTAGAACGGATTAATCATGCCAGGCAGTACCAGCGCCCAAATCGTATCGAGCAGATGCAGGTTACGCACCAGGATATACTCAGGAATGACGCCGCCGCTGAAGAACATCGTAATCATGATGATCACCATAATCGATTTACGGCCCTTCAGATTCGTCTTGGACAACGGATAACCCGCCGCAATCGTCATCGACATACAGAGCACCGTAAACAAAGCGGTCAGCAGAACGGTAAAACCGAGCGAGCGAATCATCGACGTATCGGAAAACACGCGGGCATACGCTTCGAAATTGATTTCAATCGGAAATAAGCTGACTTCACCCGATACAATCGACCGGCTGGAGCTTAGCGAGATCGCAATAATATGAACAAACGGAGCCAGACAAACAAGTACGCATACCGTTAAAAAGATGAAGTTGAATGTATCGAAAAGCCGATTGGCGGCTCTTTCTCCCATGTCATTCGTTCCTTTCCGCAAAAAAATCGAAGTTATAGAATGCTTTCATCGGTAAGCTTCTTGGATGCATAATTCGCCCCAAGCACGAAAACCAGTCCGACGATCGCTTGGAAGAAACCAACGACCGTTGCCAGCGTGTACTGTCCGGATTCAAGGCCTATCCGGTACACGAACGTGCTGAGCACTTCGGAAAAATCGCGTACTGCCGCATTGCCGATAACATAAGGCCGGTCGAAGCCAATGGAAATCATATTACCGAGATTGATGATGAGCAGCGTGACGATCGTTGGTTTGATTCCAGGAATCGTAATATGCCAAATCCGTTTCATTCTACCCGCGCCGTCAACTTCCGCCGCCTCGAAGAGTTCTTTGTTAATGCCGGTCAAAGCCGCCAGATAGATAATTGTGCCCCACCCTGCGCTCTGCCACACGCCGACGAGCAAATAGGTGACCAGCCAATCGTATTTATCGGTCAAAAAGGGAATTGCATCGAAGCCAAGCGATGTGATGATGTTATTGATCATGCCGGATTGCGTTCCGAATACTTGATAGACAATGCCGCCGATAATGATCCAGGAAATAAAGTGCGGAATATACAGAATCGTTTGCGAAAACTTCTTGAACCAAACCGTTCTTAATTCGAAAAGCATAATTGCAAGGATGAGCGGGGCCGGAAACGAGACGACAAGATCGAGCAAGTTCAGCATAAGCGTATTTCGCAGCGTTTTGAAGAAATCATGCATATGGAACACTTCTTTGAAAGCGTCGAACCCGATCCACTTGCTGCCGCCAATGCCCTGAAAGAAGTTGAAATCTTTAAAAGCGATCTGAATGCCGTACATCGGTCCATATTTGAAAACGATAATGTACGCGAGCGGTAACAAAAGGAGCGCGTAAAGCTGCCAGTATCTGCGTAAATATGCTGTCGCGATCATCATGGTGACCTCCTCTGCAGCGGGACGCACGGGCGGAGCTTCCGCCATAAGGCATCGCTCCGCCGCTTGCTCCCGTCAAATTGACGATTTTTCTATTTCTGTGCTTTATAAGCAGCCGTACGTTCGTCCAGTATCGCTTGACCGCCGCTCGACATGTAATCCTTCATGATCGAATCGAAGGTGCTGTCGAATTTGTCCGGCTTCACAACCGCCGTCTTCACGATAAATTCTTTATATTTATCCTCCAAGGCTGTTCCGTACTTCGATTCGGATTGAATCGGCTTGTTGAAATGAATCGGCATGATCATGTCTGTTTCCGCCTGTTTTATCATCGTACGGGCATCATTCTGATACGCCGGTGCAAGACCTAGTACAGTCGCTTCATGATTTTTCACGGGGTCGCCGAGCTGTTTGCCGTTAGAAATGATCGCCATGTCGCCAGAGTTATAGACTTTAGCTTTTGCCGTTTCTGATTGGTTTTCGATGGCCATCGGAACGCCGTCTTTAAGCGTGTAGTGCTCTCCCTCGAAACCATTTTGCATGGTGAAGAGGTTTTTGTCCGAAGCCATCCAGTCCAGATATTTGAGCGCTTCCACTGCGTGCTCGCTCGATTTCGGAATCATCAGGTAGAGGCCGATTGGAGCATAGCCCGGTTTTGGATGATGTCCTGTCTCGTCCGAGTAAACGTCTACCGGAGTTATAACGGAGCCCTTCACGTTTTTCTGCAGCGTCGCGTAGATTGAGTCCGCAGCGTACACGCCCGGAATGTCTTCACTGAAGAAGCCGACTTTGCCGGTAGTAATATCTTGGTTAAGCTGTTTCTTGTCTTGGTCAAGGCTGAAGTCTTTGCTGATCAGCCCTTCGTTGTACAGCTTGTTCATGAATTTCAGCGCGTCCTTGAAGCCCGGAAGCAGCGTCGGGAAATCATTGGAGCCAAGCTTCTGGGTGAGCGTATAGCGCTGCTCTTCCGTCAACGGCTTGATAAACGACCAGATCAGCGGATCGATTTGGGCCGGCGCAATCGTCATGCCGAGCGGAATCGTTTTGCCGCCGGTTTGTCCTGGATCCTTCGTTTTGAATGCTTGAAGCGTTTGGTACAGTTCATCTGTCGTCTTCGGTACAGGCAGGCCTAGCTTATCCAGCCAGTCCTGACGGATGTACGAAGCATATTTGCCAAGATCCACCCGTTTCGCCGAAACTGCGAACTGTTTGCCTTCGATCTGTCCAAAGCTCAGCGTGTCGTCACCCAGAAACTTCTTCAGGTTCGGGGCGTACTGGTCGAGCAGAGGTGCCAGGTCGGTTAAGCCGCCTTGCAGCGCATAGCGGTTGAATGTTGCTTCATCGTACGTAAACACGATATCCGGAACGTCGCCGCCGCTTGCCATCAGTACGTTCAGTTTTTGTATTTCTTCCGAACGCGGCACCGGAACGTATTGTACGTCAATATTGTTCGGCTTACCGAAATTGTCTTGTACCCAATTGGTCATGAAGTTGTTGGTTACACTGCTGCCTGAAGGAGAATTACCACGGTCGAATACTTCAACCTTGAGTATTGCCGGATCGCCTTTGGCCGTATTGTCGCCTTTGGCCGTATTTTCGGTGCCTGCCTTGGTATCCCCTGCCGAATTCGACTTGTCTGAATTCGAGGAACATGCGGACAACATACCTGAACAGATTACCGTGAGCGAAAGCATGAGCACCGCAAATCTTCTTCTTTTGTTTTGGTTTGCCATTGTTACAACCCCTCTTCGCTTTAATGAATTCCGAATTACGGATCGCGTCGCTGCAGGTTTGCTGCCCCTGCCGCCCTTGTCTGGTTCGGATGTTCGTAGTATCGCATGCTGTTTAAATCTACGGCAATAAACCAGTTTCCAAACAGCAAACTGTTTATCTGAATGACCACTCAGGTCCTGCATGCAACCGTTTTCCCGATATAAACTATTTGTCGTTTTCCAAAGCACAGCCTTGCTTAGTCAGTAAAAAAAGCCCGGAATACCGGGCTTTTGGGCTTTTATTCAACGGATAAGGAATGGGCTGCGGAAGGGCGCATTTTCAGCTTGCGGAAATCACCTGGGGTGACACCCGTTACCCGTTTGAACACTCTTCCGAATGTAATGGAGTTCGCGTAACCGACTTGAAGCGCAATGTACTGAACGGATTCCTCCGTCTCGAAGAGCAGTTCCTCGGCGCGCTGCATACGGAGCTGAACAAGAAAATCAACGAATTTCATATCGAATTCGATCTTAAATAAATGGCTGGCGTATTTGCCCGAAATTTGAAAACGGTCGCTTAAATGTTTCAATGATAAATCCGGGTTTGCAAAATGCTCGACGATATAGCTTCTCATTTCTCCAATCATCGCTCGGTGGCTTTTCGTTTCGCATACGGCGACATAGGTGCGGTAGATATCGGTCAAATAATCAAGCAGCACGGACTGCATCTCGCCAAGCGTTGACGCATTTCTAAGCAGATGCTGCCATTTGACGGCATTGTCTCCGGTAAAATGCTCGCGAAGGCCTTCCGACAAATCCTTAAGCTCGCGTCCGAGCATCTGCAACAGCGCTTGAAGCAAGGTTCGGATGTCTTCGTCCCGCAGCCCATCGGCAATGAGCATGGCGAACATTTGCTCAAGGCGCTGACGCCAGCCGTCACTCGTCATCCTGAAGTCCTGAACGCAATCGGCAATCAACTGCAAATACTTAAACATTTCCGGCGCGGTGTTACTCGGCAATTCGTCGCTCATAATAACGGCGTCTTTCCCTAGCGACAGCTTATGCTCAAGCGCGGAAAGCGCACGTTTGTACGATTGGTTCATGACGCCCGGCTCCGTGACGGTTGAGCCTACTCCAAAGGATAACCAAATTCGAAGATGTTCAGCCACCCATTTGCGGCTGTTGTCCACCGCAGCAAGGATCCTTTCCTTCACTACATGCTCTTCTTCCGAAGCTTTCAAAATGATGCCGGAGCGGTTACCGTTGATCCATTCCACCCAGCCGTGCAAATTTTCGTTTCGTGCCAACTCCTGAAGTACGTTCATCAGCGCGAACTTCAACACGTTCTGATCGCCGGAAGAATAGAAGCTTTGAAATTCGTCATACCGGTTTATTTCCGCAACGACGACGATGTACTGCGCTTCCTCTTGCATGCCGGCCAGCGGTGAGAGCTTCTGCAGCCGTTGATGCATGCTTTCGGACCATTCGCCTCCAATCAGATCGAGAAAAAGCTGACGTCGCTTCACAAGCAAATTTTCGCGGTGTTCCTTTTCGAATGCCGTCGTTTGATCGATCAGGCTGGACAGTGCATGATCAATCAGGGACAGCTCGTCCCGTTTGTTCGAGCTGCCTTCCCCGCGAATTTGCACCGCCTGTATTCTCCTCATCATGAGCTGGATCGGCTTGTAATTCTTCCGGGTCACGTAAATAAAGTAAAATATGGCAAAAGCCACAGTCAAAAGAGCGATCAGCACCCAAACATAGGAAATAACCGATACCCATGCGAATAGCTGCCCTGCTTTGATACCGCTTTCAAATTCCCAATTCAGCGTAGCTGAATGCATCGCCGTCAGCACCTTGCCGCTTGCTCCGTCATCCCCTCTGACATCGCTAGGATAAATCTCATTTCCCCTGTTATCAGCTACCCGTAGGAACGACACCTGATGATTAACCGTTTGATCGATGAATTTGCCGATTTCGTGCTCGCTTACATTAATGACAAGCAGTCCTTCGGTGCCGAAGGGCAACGGCGTCTGCTTGTACATGGAGATTACCTTTACCCGCTTGTCTTCACTATTTCCCGGAAGTTCCCGAACGGCAGACCATCCTCTGTACTTCGCGTTCCCTAACGCTTGCCTAACAAAGCTCCGGTCTCTAAACGAATCGAGATCCTTGATCCCGCTGGATGTCAATACAGTACGATCTGAAATACGAAATAGATAAATCGAGTCGATGAATGCATTGTTCTTCTCGATCGTCCGCACGCTGTTCACAACGTTGTAGGCGACAAAAGAATCACTGTTTAACGCATTCATATCCAAAAACTGCACGTAGTTTCTGTTCGTTGCCGCTTCGTTCAATACAGTCATTTCCGCTTCTTGAAAGATGCGATTCACGCTGTCCACTGTATAGCCGGTAGATATCTTATCCGCCTTCTCCGTTTCCGAACGGGAAATATCGTTGACCACGATGAATGAAACAAAGATCAGAATCGAGATCGTGAACAAAAAAACCGGGAAATACGAAATCAACAAACGAAAATACCAATTTTGCGGCACTTGCAACCCCTCCTATATCGAACAGCGTTTTGCATGCCGGTAAGGAACCTTGCCCCAATTGTTCATTGAACTCATTAAGCACTTCCTTTTTCCGCTTTACGCTTCAGGCCGCATCTCTCATATTAGCATTGTTTGTTGGCAAAGCGCACCTTTCAAATTTTAGATTTCGACTACGAAGGTCGCGGAATGCATAAATTGCGAATCATTTGATTTTTGCTTACAATTATGGCTGTTAAGGCAGATCGACAACGAGAATCGGGGGGGAGTGGGGATTAACATGGGTCGTATTATCGGGTATCAGGCCGTTAACTAGCCTCTGACGGTCGACCCGGCGATCTAGCGCATTCTCGACCTACTCGCTGAACAGCAAATAGAGCCGCAGCATCGGCAGCCTTAAGGTCGTCGTCATCACCGCGCCCATTACGCCCCAATCGGTCGTGAACTGGCCTTGGCAGAACAGCAGGCCGAGCGGGGGCGTCTTGAGCATTTCTTGGAAATGAGCATCTTGGCGATCGGAACTCGTCCCACGCCGCCTGGAAGATGAAGATGGACATCCTGCTCCTACTTCATCTCTTTATCGTTCGATAGACCCTGAACCGGCCAAAAGTTGATCCACTTCTTTCCAGAAGGGCAAGGCCTCCCAGTCTCCTTCTTGCTGAACGGTAAGCGCGCCGGCAAGTCCGCCAAGACGTACGGCATCCTCGAGCGACAATCCTTTCGTGATTCCTGCTAGGAAACCGCCGGTAAACGCATCGCCCGCGCCCACGGTATCCACGACCCGTTCAACGGATTCGAAGGGAATGCGGATTTCTTCATCCCGCGACAGCAGCAGATTATGATTCGCGATGCTCTTAATCACGGTTGTTCCCGGAAGCGCTCTGACATGCTCCAATAATTCATCCTCTTGATCGCTGCCGTACATCAGCTTCAGTTCATCGTAACCAGGCAAGAAATAATCGGCCTGCTCGGCCAACGCGAGAAAAACCGGCCTCGCTTGCTCGGATGTCCACAGCTTGAACCTCATATTGGGATCAAAGCTTACTTTCACGCCCGCCGCCTTCGCAATTCTTACGGCTTCGAACACCGCCTCTGCGCAGGTTGGACTTAGAGCTGGCGTGATGCCTGTAATATGAAGGATATTTCCGCTTGCGATATAAGCAGGGTCCAAATCGGCGGCCGTCAGCAGGCTTGCCGCCGAACCCCGGCGATAATAATAAACGGATAATTGGCCTCGCGTCTGTTCGCGCAGCATCAGTCCCGTCGGAGCTTCCTCGACGAAACGCACTTGACTGACATCTACGCCTTCGCCCCGAATCGTACGATGGATCGCGTGTCCGAGAGGATCCTCGCCCAGCAGCCCGAACCAGCCCGGCTTGCAGCCAAGCCGGGCAAGGGCGATCGCAACGTTGCTTTCAGCCCCGCCGAACGATTGCATTATGGTTCTCCCTTGATTCAGTCCTCCCCCGCCTTCAGGAAAGAAAAGTCCCATGCTTTCCCCGAACGTTACCACATCCAAATGTCGCGTTGGCGTCATCGAGCCATCCATCCGCCGTCCACGCACATGACGTGGCCATTCACATAATCGGAAGCCGATGAAGCGAGAAAGACCGCCGGCCCTTTCAAATCCTCCGGACTGCCCCAACGGGCTGCAGGGATGCGCTCGAGAATGGCTTGGCTTCTCTTCTCGTCCGCTAGAAGCGGCGCCGTATTGCGAGTATCGATATAACCTGGTGCGATGGCGTTGACTTGAATACCCTTGCTCGCCCATTCATTCGACAGCGCTTTTGTGATACCGGTGACCGCATGTTTGCTGGCCGTATAACCGGGAACGTTAATCCCGCCTTGAAAGCTGAGCAGCGAAGCGATATTAATGATTTTGCCGCTGCCTCTTTCGATCATGTGATTGCCTGCAAGCTGGCAAAAGAAGAACACCGAATGCAGATTGATATCGATGACATCGTACCAATCTTCACGCGCGTGCTGAGCGGCCGGCGCCCGGCGAATGGTTCCCGCATTATTTACGAGAATATCGATACTGCCGAAGAACGCCAACGCCTCTTGGAACACAGCCTCCAGGCCGTCCGCATGGCTTAAATCGGCCGAGATTTGCTCGATCTTGCCTCCGAATTCACGCACGATGCCGACCGTTTCATTACTGTTCGATGCGGAAACTGCCACTATGGATGCGCCCGCTTCGGCTAGTCCTACAGCGATCGCTTGGCCGATCCCGCCGGACGTGCCGGTAACCAGCGCCGTTTTACCCGTTAAATCAAAGCTCATGATTTCCACTCCCTTGTATAAGGACCCGCGTTCCCTCTTGCCGAAACAACTCTGCCGTCTCGGATGAGATGCCCGAATCCGTAATGATCGCTTTCACTTCACCGAGTTTGGCGAAGGTGAACAATGCCGCCTGCCCAAACTTATGATGATCAGCCACCGCATATGAGGCTTTTGCCGTTTCCAGCAAGGCGCGTTTGAGCGAGACGGACTCGCCGGCGTAGATCGTGAAGCCGTATTCCAGGTGAACGCCAGTCGCGGATAGGAACGCCTTGGAAATATTCAGCCTGCGAATGTAAGCTTCCGCTTCGGTGTCGATCAGCATGTTCCGGTACTGATAGCCGCCAGGCACAACAAGGCGAATCTGCTCTTTGCGGGCAAGCTCCGCGATGATGAGCAAATCGTTCGTCACCACCGTCAGCGGCCGATCGGGCAGTCTTCTCGCGATTTCCAGTGTCGTCCGGCCGCCGTCCAAGGCGATCACGTCTTGCGGCTCGATCAGTGCGACGGCCGCAGCGGCCGTTTCCAGACGCTCCGCTTCATTCGGCACGACCGTCTGCTTCGGCGATAGAATGCCGAGCTGATTCTCCTGCGCAAGGACCGCGCCGCCGTGGATGCGCGTCAGCAGTCCCTTCTCCTCCAGCTTCGCGAGGTCTTCCCGGATCGTCTTCCCCGTCACCTGCAACAGCTCGGTGAGCCGCGCGACCGTCACTTCCCGTTCGGCCAGCAGCAGCTCCATGATTTTCTCGTATCTTCGTATGACGTTCATTCGGATTCATTACTTTCGCGTGTCATTTGGCTTTATTTCAAATCCTTCATGTTGACGGCATCCATGTCCTCAAAAATTTGGTTCTCGCCGGCCATGCCCCAAATAAACGTATAGCTGCTCGTGCCGACGCCGCTGTGAATGGACCAGCTTGGCGAGATAACCGCCTGTTCGTTGCGGACGACCATGTGGCGCGTCTCGTCCGGCTCGCCCATCAGGTGGAAGACGACGCCGTCTTCGGGCATGTCGAAGTAGAGGTATACTTCGGAACGGCGATTGTGCGTATGGCACGGCATCGTATTCCACATGTTGCCGGGCTTGAGCAAGGTCATGCCCATAACAAGCTGGCAGCTCTGAATGCCTCCGGTATGAATGTAGCGGTAAATCGTACGTTCATTGGAGTTGGTTTGGCTGCCCAAGTGGTTCGGGGACGCTTCGCTGATCGCGGCCTTCACCGTCGGGTACGTCTGGTGAGCAGGAGCGGAGTTGAAATAATATCGGGCCGGCTTGCTTGCATCTTCGCTGGCAAAGATCACTTCTTTCGCGCCGCGGCCGACATACAGGCAGTCCTTGCTTTCCATAACGTACGTTTCGCCGTCCACCGTAATCGTGCCCGTGTTTCCGATGTTGATAATACCGATCTCGCGGCGCTCCAAGAATGTTGCCGCACCGATCGCAGCCGGATCCGCTTCCAGTTTAATAGGTTCGTTAACCGGAACGACGCCCCCGATAATGAAACGATCGACGTGGGAGTAACGAAGTATAAGTTGATTAGGGGCGAACAGCTGCTCGATTAGAAACTCGTCACGCAGACGGGTGGTATCGAACATTTTTACTTCATTGGGATGGGAGGCATAACGCATATCCATGATTGAATTCTCCTTTTAGGTTCATTTATGTTCTTTTGGTATTCAATATGTTTATATTAATTCGAATAGGTTCATTTGGCAAGGCTTCTTAATATCCATTGACATGAATTAATGAATTAGTGTACCATTACATTAGTACAATATGTGATGTAAGGGGAGATTGCATTGGCTTCGTGGACAGCTTTTTTCAAAAAGGATTTTCGATTAACAAGAACCTTTTTTTTCGTCGGGCTTGTCATTAACCTCTTGATTTTATTAGTAGCGTTGTTAGTAGCGGGTGGTGAAACCTTATATCCATTTATACCCTTGTTGGCTGCAATTGTGCTCCATGTTCTTTATCTTCCCATCCTATTATTGATCAGTTTAAAGACCGAGGCAGGTCAGCTGCACCTCTGGCTGCATAATCCTCGATCGGCCGTCTCCTTACTCATAAGTAAGATTTTGAATGGGATTGTCATGACTGTTGGTTCCTTAGTGGTTCTGTATGCAATGGCAGGAATGTTGATTATCTCAAGGTTTCGTTTAATTGAGGCGCATTGGACGGATACTTGGAGGGCGGGATTGTTGATTTTCATACATGTTATTATGCTCTCCGTCATGATTGGTGTCTGGGTGATCTTTTTATGGTCGCTTTACCACGCGCTTAAATATCGAATTGGGCGTTTGACTTGGTTAGCACTTATTGGAGCTGTTATCCTGCCGGCGTGGATCGGTGCCCTTTTCGATTCCACTAACGTTTATAAGCATTTGATGCAATGGGGAAGTTTAGAGATGAATTTTCCGACATTCGCGATAGATCCTATTCCTGCCTATGCGGGCGAATATCTGTATCACTTTATTATTATCATCGGACTCTTTTATTTGAGTGCATGGATCATCGATAAAAAAGTTGAGGTGTAACGATGGATGGACGAATTTAATACTTCAAAACCAATCTATCTGCAATTGGCAGATCGGATCAATCGACAGATTGTAAGCAGAGAGTTAAAGGCAGGCCAAAAGCTTCAATCTGTCCGTGATATGGCGATATCCTACAACGTCAACGCGAATACGGTTCAGCGCACTTACAGCGAATTGGAGCGTGAAGGAATTTTGGAAACGAGAAGAGGTCAAGGTACCTTCGTCACCGAACAAGAGGATCGCCTCATTCAACTACGAGGGAATTTGAAAATGGAGCAGATCCAATCATTTGTCCAGGTTATGCAGGAAATGGGATACAGCTCCTATGAAATCATTTCGGGACTACAAGACTTCTTAAACAAAATAGATAAAGGAGATGCGTAACATGATAGAACTGTCTCATGTTTCAAAGATGTATAAGAATCGCGCTGTCATTAAGGACATTTCTTTATCATTGCCTTTGGGCAAAATTATTGGCATTGTTGGCGAAAACGGCAGCGGAAAGTCCACGCTATTAAAGCTTATGGCGGGACTATCGCATCCGACGAGTGGATCGGTAACTATTTATGGAGAGATTGCGAGCAGAAGAATGAGTAAGCTCGTTGCTTACTTATCGGACCATGATTCTTTCTACACCCTATTCACGGTCAAAGAAGCGTTGACTTTCCAGGCTTCGCAATTTCCTGACTTTAATAGAGCTAAGGCTGAAGAAATCATGAAGGAATTGCACCTAGAATCGGATAAGAAAATCAGGGATCTCTCCTTAGGACATCGCGGCCGGTTAAAAATCGCGCTCACGCTAGCCAGGGAAGTGCCTTTTATACTAATGGATGAACCGTTATCTGGACTTGATCCGATGGTGCGGCAATCTATCGTTAAGGGAATGCTCTCCTATGTCAACTTGGAATCTCAGACGCTAGTTATGACGAGCCATGAGATAACTGAAATCGAATCGATATTAGATAGCTTTATCGCCATTAAAGACGGGTCATTGATTAGGATGGAAGAGGTCGAGGAGTTACACGAATCAGAGGGACTTGGGATTACAGAGTGGATGAAGAAGACGTATGTCTAATTACGATTAAATAATAATCATTGATTAAAGGAGTGATCTGAATGATAGAGGTCTCGTTGTTTCGTCTTTATTCACTGAGGGCGCTGTACCTTCTTGTCGTCGTAGGGCTGGGTATCACGGTATGGCCTGGAGTCATCCACCACGAACAGCCATGGGAACTGAAGGAAGGCGTGGTCCAATGCATGCTGGCAGCTTTTTCGGCTTTGTCCGTTCTAGGGTTGCGGTATCCGCTGCAGATGCTGCCTTTGCTTCTCTGGGAAATGTTGTGGAAGTCGATCTGGCTGATCGTCATTGCGCTCCCACTGTGGTCCACCGGTCAAATGGACGAATCAACCTGGGCGACGGCATCAGCCTGCTTGATCGTATTGATTTTTCCATTTGGCATTCCTTGGCGCTTTGTGTTCGCACACTATATTAAGAAGCACGGAGATCGGTTTCACTGAGGGAAGCCGGACAGCGCATCCCGTGGCTGCCTCGGATCAGACGAAAGAACGATTTGATTTTGCTGCCGTTTATGAATCGATTATAAAGGAGACAATCCAATGAATTTTACGAGCAGAAAGAGCGCACTCATTGTAGGCGTACTGTTTATCCTTGCCGCCGTTGCGTCGATAATAGGTCTTATTTTATACAATCCAATCCTAAACAGTCCCGATTACCTGATTAACGGTTCCGAACATGCCAACCAGGTGATATTGGGAGCGGTTATGGAGTTAATTCTGGTCGTTTCAGCGATTGGTACTGCAACTGCAATGTTTCCGATTTTAAGAAAGTATAATGAAACGATTGCTCTTTGGCATGTTTGCTTCCGATTTCTTGAAGCGATTATTATTACGATCGGCGTAATCAGCATGCTATCCCTCGTGACCTTAAGCCGGGAATTTGTAGCAGCAGGAGCTGCGGATACCGCATTTTTTCAAGCTTCAGGTATTTCGTTAAAAGCACTACATGACTGGACATTTTTGCTTGGCCCCAACTTCATGCTGGGTATTAATACGATGATGTATAGTTATATATTTTATAAATCCGGGCTCTTGCCCAGGTTTATACCCATCTTGGGTATGACTGGTTCCGTACTTATTTTTCTCTGTGCCCTGTTAGTCATGTTCGGTGTCATTGAACAAGTTTCTGTTTGGGGTGCTATTTTTGCGATACCGGTAGCTGCTAATGAAATGATAGTTGCTGTATGGCTAATCGTCAAAGGATTCAATGAATCTGCACTTGCCTCTATGTCTAAAAAATAGCAAGCATGCTTCTTATCTACGGCCTCTTAAGATACTGGCCCCTTGTAAAACTCATTATTAAACTCCATCACTACTAATGGTAGTAGGTGATGGAGTTTATAAGAAAGCAGCTTATGTTTTCATTTCAGACTGAAGGTGCTGTCGGTCGCCGTCTTTACATTCGCCAAGCTCACAGCTTAATCGCCGTAGAGACGGAAGCCGCCGCAATCTCCTCGCTTGTCACTTCCCGGCCCAGCTTCTCGGATAAGTAAATCCCTTCGCTGATCAGCATGGTACTCAAGGCAATCTGTGCCGTCGGGAGCAGCTGGGCCCTGCCCTGAAGAGCCGCAAGCCAATGACTCTGCGACGAATCATAGGCATCCTGATTCTCCCTTAGCTGATGCCACCTGTAATCCATGGCGTCCAGATCGAATGTCGCGTTCATATCCATATCGCTGAGCGTCGTATGAAAGCTGAACGGCGACAGACGCACGCCGCCTTGGGAGCCGATAATGCTGCTTCCCTCAAACCCGTTCAGCTGGATCGCCCAAGCCTCAATCATATCCATGGTCAGGCCGCCAGCAAAACGAATGAACCCGAGACCGAGCTCCTCTACGCTGTAACCGCTGGCCTCGCGCCGAACGGGATCCATGTCCGTCTCCTGATAAGTCTTGCCGCTTACCCGCTCAACGACTGGCAGGTCGAGCAAATAGAGCAGCTGGGATATGTGGTAGACACCCATATCGAACAGTGCGCCGCCTGCCGATATTTCCTTCTTCACGAACGTCGGGGCACCGTAACCGTCGACGTACGGGCGGCCGCGTCTGCGGAAGCCCATCGAACGGGCATGATACAGCTTGCCAAGCTTGCCGTCGGCGATCAGCGCTTTGGCAGCCTTGGTTTCCTTCGTATAGAGCGTGCCAAGCTGAATGTGCAGCATGTTGCCCGTTTCACGCGCGCAATCGACCATTGCCTTACCGTCCGTGTATGACCCTGCGATCGGCTTCTCGCAGTACACATGCTTTCCGGCTCGCAGGGCGGCGATCGTGACCGGCGCATGAAAGTTGTTGTGCAGGCAGACGTCTACGGCCTGGATATCCTCCCGCGCGAGCAGTTCGCGGAAGTCGGTATACCGATGGCGGATGCCGTACTTGTCAGCCGTGCGCTCGAGCTCCTGCACGTTGACGTCGGCAGCGGCGACGACCTCCACGCCTTGAAGCTTGGCATACGTCTCCAGATGCTGTTTGCCGATTTGCCCGACGCCAATAATCCCTATACGCTGGGGTTCCATGAATCAGCCTCCTTCATCGGCCTAACCGACCGACCGCTTGATCAGTTCAATCGTTTTACGGGCAGCCTCGATCTCGCTCTCTTGTCCCGGCACGCTCTCTACGCCCCAAACGCCATCGTACCCGTTGTCCTTCAGCAACCGGCAAAATGCGGGAACGTTCTGCGTCAGCTCCTGGCCGTCGGCGGTAAAATGGAACGTCTTCACATGCGTTACCTTCGCATACTTGGCGCAGCTCAGCCATCCATCTGCCTGCTTGCCATGGGCCCAGTTCCACGAATCGAGCAGAAGCCCGAGCTCCGGGAGCTCCTCCATCAGTCTGACGACGTTCGCAGGATGAAGCGTCGGCCCCCAATGATTCTCGACGACGACCTCAAGCCCCGCTTCCTTGGCCCGCGCGATCACGTCTCGGTAGCCTTCTACTGTAATTTCGAACTGCTCCTCCGTCCACTGCTCCGGACCGCCGGTATCGATTCGGATCTGAGATGCGCCGAGCTTCGCCGCGACGGCAATCCAGCGGTACGCACGCTCGCGGTTGCGCAAACGCGCCTCTTCCGTCGCCTCGTAGATGTGCGCGCCGTCTACGGCGATACAGCCGAACGGAAGCCCTGCTTCGCCCGCCGCGCGCTTCACTTCCTCCAGGTACGCATCGTCGGTCGGCGACAAATGCTGCGACTCGCCCGGGTTTGCGCCGGCATGAAGCACGTCGGCGCCCTGCTCGATTGTCGATAGATGCGCGTTCCACGGATCCAGTCTTGTGCAGCCGAGCATGCTGCAATCTCGGATATATTGAAAGATATCCTGCTGCCCCGATGCCAGCAAGCGATGAAAGCTAAAAGAGCAAATGCTGATCTCCATGCTGCTTGATCCTCCTCGATTGATAGAGTTGATAGCTCATGACGGCCAGTGACCCTGCGACGAGAATCATCG
Source organism: Paenibacillus sp. R14(2021) (assembly GCF_019431355.1). Lineage (NCBI taxonomy): Bacteria > Bacillati > Bacillota > Bacilli > Caryophanales > Paenibacillaceae > Paenibacillus > Paenibacillus sp. R14(2021). The sequence continues at coordinate 5,860,619 of NZ_CP080269.1, read as the reverse complement.
GCAGGATGAAAATGAGCGGCGACACGCCATGGATAATCGTAGGCAGTATATAGCCGATTAGAGACGCCGCTTGCGTCAGCGCGACATACAAGCTGGAACCAAAGCCGGTGCGGCGAATGAACATGCGCTGCACGACGCCCATCGCTACCCCGTACAAGATAGACACGAAGTACGAATAGAGCGGCTGTACGATAAAGAACATTGCAAGAGGAGAGCCGCACGCGTAGACGATATAAGCAGCGAGCGCCATGATTCCGCCGGTAATCATGACCGGCTTACTGCCGTATTTGACCGCCCAATAGCCGGTAACCGTCATGAGCAGCAGCTCGAACACCGCCTGTGCGCTCCATAAGTACGAAGCAACCTGCGGCTTGCCGAACAGCCCATTGACGACTAGCGGCAAATACAGACCTCTGATCGCATCGGCGCAGAATAGCAGGAGCAGCGCGGCCAGCATCCAAATCGAAAACGGCTCTCCGCGCGCAATAGCCGGTGAGGCTGCCGTCCCAGCCTCCGCCTTCGTCACTTCGCTGTAAAGCAGCAGCATAACGAACAGGCCTGCGTACCCGGCCAAATTCCCGACGAGCACGCCATGGAACCCGAACAGCAGGAATAAATTGGCCCCCATCAGCAGCCCGCCGAAGAACCCTACGCTAAAACCCGCGCGCAGCCAGACAAGCGCCATCTCTTGAATGTCGGCGGCATGAATGGCAAAACGGTTCCGTGCCATAGCGAACAGCTGGCCCATAATCAAACCGGAAGGGGCAAGCGCGACGCTCACCGCGACCAACGTCCCCGCAAAATCCCGAGCCTGCATATACAGAAGCAGCCCAGCCATGCAAAGCACGGAAGCGGCGATCGGCAGCCCCTTCTTACGCTTCATCCGGTCGCTGACAAGGCCGACGGACATCGTTACCACCGTATTGAGCAATAACGACACACTGTACACGACGGTAACTTGCCCTTTGGACAAGCCGATATGGTCGTGCATGTAGATCGCGTTCATCGGCGCCAGGATGCCCGTGCCCATACCGTAAAGCACCATTGCGAGCAGCAGCCGAAGCGCGCCTTGAACGTGAACGAATTGCTTCACATCCTGCGTTAGCCTCATCGCGTATTACCCCTTGGAGCCCGTAATCACAATGCCTTGGATGAAATATTTCTGCGCAAAGAAGAACAGCAGCAGCGGCGGCAAGACAGCCACGATCGAAGCAGCCATGAGCAAGTTCCAAGGCGTTGCGGCATACGCGGCCGTAAAGTTCGAAAGCCCCAGCGAAAGCGGATATTTGCTCCCGTCGCTTAAGTAAATGAGCGGACCGATCAAATCATTCCAGCGATACATAAACTCGAGTATGGCTGCCGTGGCCAATGAAGGAATCGACAACGGCAAAATAATCCGGACATACATCGTAAAGTAGCCGCCTCCATCGATCTTCACGGCATCGTCCAGTTCCTTCGAGAAGCCGAGATAAAATTGCCGCAGCAAAAAAATAATGAAGGCGCTGCCACCGAACGCCGGAACGACGAGCGGCAGGTACGAATCGATCCAATTGAACTTATTAAACAGCAAATACTGCGGAATCATCGTGACTTGCGGCGGGATCATCATCGTGCTCAGCACGAGCAGGAACAGCACGTTCCTGCCCCTCGCCTTCAATCTCGCGAAGCCGAAAGCGACCAGCGAGGAAGACAACGCCACGGCAAACATGGTGACGGCGGTATAGATGACCGTGTTGACAATGTACCGCGCGAGCGGCGCATCGCGAAAGACCTGCGTATAATTGCTCCATTCGACCGGACTCGGGATCCATTTCATCGGCAGCTTATGCACATCCCCGAGCTCCTTGAGCGACGTCGTAATCATCCAAAAGAGTGGAAAGGCGAACAACAGCAGACCTGCAAACAGAAGCGCATAGACGACGATTTTACCGCCCAAGCCAAGCTCGCCATGACTAACTCTTCGTTCTCGGAACATGAATACGATTCCTCCTTAACGTTTATCGTCGTATTCGTAGTAGATGAGTCTCTTGGACACCAAGAGCGCAAGCATCGTCAGTACGAAGATCACGATGAACAGAATCCAGGCCTGAGCGGAAGCGTATCCCATTCGGAACTGGGCAAACGCGGTATTAAACAAATACAGCACGTAGAAATAGGAATTCCAGTCTGGCCCGCCCTTCGTGATGACATAAGCCTGCGTGAACACTTGGAACGAGGAAATGATGCCGATGATCGCATTGAACAGGATGACCGAAGAAATGAGCGGAACCGTTATTTTGAAAAACTTCGTCAGTCGATTCGCACCGTCGATCGAAGCGGCTTCGTATAGGTCGGACGGCAAGCTTTGCAAGCTCGCGAGGAAAATAACCATCGGACCGCCGATCGCCGTCAGCTGCATCAGCACCATGGATGGAATAACGGTATTCGGCTTGGTAAACCAGCCCGGCCCCTTGATGCCGAACCAATCGCTGAGCAGCGAATTGACGACGCCGAAATCGGGGTTCAGCAGCCACATCCACAGGAAGGATACCGCGACCCCGGAAATGATTGAAGGCGTATAATACAGCGTTCGGAATATGGCTTGTCCCTTAATCTTATTGTTCAGCAGCAGCGCCAGAATCATCGAGCAAACAATCGTAAACGGTACCGACAGGACAGCATAATAAAACGTAACGCTGAGCGACTTGTAAAATAGCTTGTCATGAAACAAATCGAAAAAATTCCGGAGTCCGACGAAGGTCGGCGCGTCGACGACATTATAATCCGCAAAGCTGAGAAACAGAGAAGCGATAATCGGACCGCCCGTAAATAGCAGGAAGCCTAGCGTCCACGGCGAAATGAACAGCCAAAAGGCTCGTTCCTCCCGCGCGAGCTCCGAATTTCTTTTCTTCTTGCCCGCGCTTCGGGCTTGCGTTCTTGCAGAAACCGCTGAATTCAATGGACGTCACCCCTATTTGAAAAAGTTTCCGATGGCGGACACCAAAGGAAACTTTTCATCGGATATGCCAAACTTTTATTTCAGATTAAGCGAGCGGAGGTTGGTGTCGATTTCTTTCAGCCCGTCGTCGACGCTCTTCTGACCGTTCCATACGCCGGATATCGTCTGGTTGATCGTATTGCCGATGACCGAGAATTTGTCGATAAGATGGTTATCAGCTTCGCGGCCGTTCTTGACCGCGCCTTCGTTCAGCACCTTGATGTCTTCGGCCTTCATGCCTGTTTTATCGGCGACTTGCTGATACCACTGTTCGGCAAGCGTATTGTCGGCCGGCGTTGCAGACGTCTTCTCCATGAACTTCTTGCCGCCATTCTTCGGATCGATCAGATATTTAATAAATTCCCACGATTCGGCCGGATGCTTGCTCTTCGCGCTGACATTCCACGGGTCGACGAACAGCGGAACTTTGCGGCCGTCGTGATACGGAATCGGAGCTACGCCCCACTTGAATTTGGCCGGCTGATACGACCAGAAGCCCCAGCCTCCGTTGATAACCATGGCCACGCGGCCGGTAAGGAACGGGTCGCCGATCGCGTTCACGGCATCGATCGTCGTTTGGTTCGGCGCGACTTTATCTTTGTTGATCAAATCGACGTTGAATTGAATCGCTTCTTTATTCGCCGCATTCGTCAGCACCGCGGGCTCGCCCATGACGGCGCTCGTGTAGGCGTCCGGATTGAAGAAGTCGCCGCCGAAGCCCCATGCTTGCAGGTTTGGAGCCATGCTGTTAAAGACGCCAAACACTTGCTTATCGGCATTTCCGATATCGCTCGACAGCTTCCTGGCCGTATCCCGCATCGCTTCGTAGTTCCACGACGTATCATCCCAATTGGTCGGAGGGTAAGCTACGCCTGCTTTATCGAAAATTTCTTTGTTGTAGAACAAAAAGCTGCCGATCGCAAGCATCGGAACGCCGTAAATTTTGCCGTCGATCCGGTAAATGTCCAGAATGTTTTTATTAATACCGGCTAATGCGCTTGCATCCTTCTCCACGTACGGGGTCAGGTCAAGCAATGCACCCATCTTGTTATACGTGGCAAAGCCGGAGTTCGCCCAATTCGCGGACCATACATCCGGGACTTTGCCGGAAGAGATCATTGTTGTTAAGCGCTGGTCGATTTCTGCTTGCGGAATTTGCTCCAGCTTGACCGTAATATTCGAATGCTCTTTCTGGAATCCGCTGATCATGTCTTTTTCCCAATCGACCATGTTCGGATCCGTTCTGACAAGCCATGTGATTTCTACCTTGCTCTTGCCCGGATCCGCGGCGTCCCCCGTCTCCGAGTCGGACTTCGAGCACCCGAAAAGTACGGAAGACATTGCCGTAATCGAGGTGAGTGCAATGATTAATGACTTACCCTTTTTGCGCATTGGGAAAATCCCCCTACACCAATAGAAGTCGGTTTAGAATGTAACCGCTTTCTTAATTGTAAATAGCAGGGGGAATTTTCGGTATCCATAGAATTACGATTATATCCGAAAAATTAAACGAGTTCGTCCCAGTTCTTTTCTCGGTATTCCGATGGAATGATGCCGCACTGCTTTTTGAACAAGTTGGCAAAATATTTATATTCCTTGTAGCCCACGGCGAGCGCGATTGCACCGACCTGCTCCGGCGTCGCCAGCAGCAGCTCCTTGGCCTTCTCGATCCGCACTTCGTTGACATACGCGTTGAATGACTTGCCGGTCTCCTGCTTGAAGATCGAGCTAAAGTAGTTCGGGGTAATCCGCACCATGTCCGCAATTTCGGATGCTTTAAGCTCGTGCACGTAATTCTTCCGTATATAGGAGGTGATACGCTCGATAATCCAGCGGTTTTTCCCGCGATTGGCCGTTCGGAGCAAATGCAGCGCGGTTGTCAACGTCTCGACGAAGAACTGCTCAATCGCTTCGAAGGAGTTGTACATGCCGATATCCCCATGGTTCAATTCCGGCAGCCGGGCCGCCATTTGCTTCAGTGCAGCCGTTTCGCGAAATCGGCGTTTCACCATCATGACCATTTCATGGCACACCTGCAGCGACTCCTGCAGACTCGCTCTCTCGCTCTGAAACAGATTGAACAGCTTGCACACCGTTGCTCTCATCTGTTCCTCCTTATGCTGGAACAGGAAGTCCAGCAATTCTTTTTCCGTCTCCCTGGGATAGTCACGGAATGCGGCCGTATCGACTGTACCGAGTTGCCCGCCGTCCAGCTGCACCTTGCCTTGCTTCCCGCAATGCAGCAGCCGAACCAGCTGCGGTAACGCCTCCTTCAAAGCGGCAAAGGACTGAGCCTCTTCGGAGGCGACCCATTCCACCTGGCACCCGCCCTGCACCTCCATTACTGCCATGCCCGCGCCTAGGCAAGATTGTAATCCCTCTACGTTAGCACCTTCGGCGAAAGTGACCGTGAGCAGTACATTGCGCTGTAGAAAAATCGACACGCTCGGCGCACCGGCTTGAAGCATGCGTTGTTCCATCCACGTCTTCCAATCGGCGCGCAGCCGTCGACGGTCCGGCTCCTCCGGCGCTGCTGCCAGGCGGCAATAATCCGACATACGGCTGACAATGAAATAGCAAGGGACATCCGGGTCTGGCAAATGCGCCGCAGCTGCTCCCGTATGCTCGATCATCTCGGCTACAAGGTAATGGTAGTAGGCTTCCAGCTTACGCGCCGCCCGTTCGTCGGCTTCCCGGGCAATTTCTCCGATCAGTCCGGTAAGCAGGACCGTCAGCTCGTCAACATCGATCGGTTTCAGCAAATAGTTTTTCACCCCGTACTGCATGGCAGTGCGGACATAGTCGAATTCTTTATCGTCGCTGAGCATGACGAACTTGGCTGAGGAACCGTCGCGATGAAGCTGCTGTACGAGCTCGAGCCCGTTCATCTGCTGCATGCTCACATCGGTCAGCACAAGATCGGCTGGCGTCGCTTGCATCAGCTTGAGCGCTTGCAGCCCGTTGTACGCCTCCCCGATCACCTCAGCCCCCAACTCCTCCCAGGGAATGGTTAACCTCAATCCCTTGCAAATCAACGGCTCATCGTCGACGATCAGAACTTTTGGCTTCACGCTCCTCATGCCCCTTTCCAAATTGGATACCACATAACCTGCATGCCAGATCTGGATGTAAGGGTTTTCATTTTTGTCCTGCCGAAAGAAGCAGAGCTGAATTCTCGTTCCTTATCGTTGAGATATAAAATATTCCCATTTCTATTGCTTTAAAACCTAATGATTATATCAAGCCGCCTATAATATTCCATATTCACACTTTACTTTCCTGCCAGTTCGTTAAAAAATTAAATCTCTATCCTTTCATCGCGCAATAAAATATAAAAAGGGAATGAACGCATTAACACCGTTCATTCCCTTTTCTGGAATTGCATGCTTTGGTCGATCACTTCTTCGCCTTAGGAATTAATCCTCATGCTTCCCTTTTTTCTTGCCGTGCCCATGCTTCCCCCCATCTCCGTGATGCTGCTTGTGTTCATTCTTCGGCTTCTTGGGGCCATGCGGCTTCTCCTCACGCGGCTTCTCCTCTTCGTCCTTATCGTCCACTGCTTTATTCTTCTTCGTCAGACTAGGAGCCGGCGGAAAATGAAGCACAGGTTCGTTTTTCATCGCATCGCTCATAAGCGCATGGAAAACCGCGGCCGCTGCCTTGGAAGTCGTCGTTAAATAGTGCGTAGAATCCGTATGATCATAACCGAGCCATACCGCACCGACTAGCTGAGGCGTGTACCCGACGAACCAATTGTCCTTGATGCCTTTCCCGCCAGTACCCGGCATTTCAGTCGTGCCCGTCTTGCCGGCAATTGGGCGGCCTTCTATAGCTGCGTCTTCGCCTGTTCCTTCTTGCACGACGCCTTCAAGCATGGATGTCATCGTCCTCGCCACAGCTGGTTCCGTTACCGTTATCGCGGACAGTTGAGGTGCCTCAGCCAGCAGCTCCCCATCCGCCGATTCGATGCGAACGATGGCATGTGCAGGGAAACGCCCGCCATCGTTTGCGAACGTGCTGAACGCATCCGCCATCTCTAACGGCGAGACGCCTTCTTGCAGCCCGCCAAGCGCTAGACCGAGCGTCCGGTCCGCATCCGATAGCTTGATCCCGAACCGCCCTGCCGCCTCCATGCCGGCATCAATGCCCATCTCATTCAGCAGTTCTACTGCCGGAATGTTGTAAGAATGAACGATCGCCTCGTAGATCGACACCTCGCCGTGGTACCCGCCGCCCGCGTTCTTCGGCGCATAACTGCCGAAGCTGACCGGCTCGTCCATGAGCGTATCGCTCGGTGCGTACCCGCGTTCGAAGGCTGGCGTGTACACGGAGATCGGCTTCATCGTCGAGCCCGGCTGGCGCTTCAGCTGAACCGCGCGGTTGAATCCGCGGAAAGGCTGGCTTCCTCTGCCGCCGATCAGCGCCTTGATACCCCCATCGCGCGGATCTAGAAGAACGGCGCCGCTCTGAATGAGCTGATCTGCGCGGCTGTTTGGGAACACGGAAGCATCGGCATAGACGCGTTCCGCTGCCTGCTGCATCTTCGTATCAAGCGTCGTGTAGATCCGCAATCCGCCATGCAGCACATCATTTTCGGATAACCCGTACTGCTCCGAAGCTTCTCGGATGATCTGATCGACAAAGTAAGGATATTTGACCCCCTCACCACGGCTCGGTTTGGCACTGTCAAGCCGAATCGGCAGCTTGCTTGCCGTTTCATAGGCGCTTGGGCTGATTTTACCTTGGTCTCTCATAAGCTGGAGTACAACATTACGGCGTTCTAGAGCCTCTTTCATATGCTTATAGGGTGTCAGCGCCGATGGCGCGCGAATCATTCCTGCGAGCAGAGCCGCTTCCGACAACGTCAGCTTATCGACGCTCTTCCCGAAGTACGTGCTTGCCGCCCGCTTAATGCCCCATGCACCTTCGCCAAAATAAATCTGATTGAGGTACATCTCCATGATTTGCTGCTTCGTATACGTCTCTTCGATCTTCTTGGCGAGCAGCGCTTCATTCCACTTACGCGACCATGTCCGCTTCTGCGACAGGAATACGTTCTTAGCAAGCTGCTGCGTGATGGTGCTCGCCCCTTCGACAGTCTTGCCGTTCGAGATATTCGTAAACAGCGCCCGTCCAATTCCCCATAAATCTGTGCCGTGATGCTCGAAGAATCGTTTATCCTCTACGGCAACCACAGCATCAACGAGTTGTTTTGGCAACGATTCATAGCTCACCGGTTCAATCGTCGTATGAAGTGCAATCCGGCTTGCTTGCTTCCCTTGATCGTCCATGATGACCGTTTCTGCCGGGAGCGATTTGGCTAACAGTGAAATATCTTGCCTATGCACCATCACACGAAGAGCGCCCCATCCTACAATAACGAAGAGTACGCCTGCAACAGCGAGCATGACAATTGCTTTCGTCCATCCATGCCGCCTTTTCTTCGTTTTCTCATCTGTTTTACTCTCCATTACCTATCCCACCTGCTCTTCTAATCCTGCTTCTATACTCAGATAGTAGTTCGCAGAGCAGGGTTATTTTCAGTAGGTTAGGCGCAACATAGCAAAAATCCACGGAAACCGCGGACTTTGGTGCGAGATACACCTCATCATTATTTTTTATCTTATGCTATCGTAACAAAGCTGCGGATCGGGCGCACATAGCTTCATCCAGTTTAGCTATTCAACTTATCATTAACATATTAAACATTCTCTCATTTCTTAGCTTTATAGAACTCATGGTATAGCTTCATCAGTGCCCGCTTCTCGATCCTCGAAACATAGCTACGCGAAATACCCAGCTCTTTCGCTATTTCCCGCTGTGTCCGCTCTTCTCCACCAGTGATGAGTCCAAACCGCCCTACGACGACCTCCTTCTCCCGGTCATCCAAAATGTCTAAGTTCTTGTAAATCTTGCTCTTCTCGATCTTCAATTGAACCCGATCCGCCACATCGTCAGCTTCCGTGCCGAGAATGTCGATGAGCGTGATTTCATTGCCTTCTTTGTCCGTGCCGATCGGATCGTGCAAGGATACGTCCTTGCGGGTTTTCTTCAGCGACCTGAGATGCATAAGTATTTCATTCTCGATGCAGCGAGCTGCAAACGTTGCCAATTTCGTGCCTTTGCCGGTCTGGAAGCTTTCGATCGCCTTGATTAATCCGATGGTCCCGATGGAGATCAGATCCTCGAGATCTTCGCCTGTATTGTCGAATTTTTTGACGATGTGAACACAACTCGATGTAAATTAATATTAACTAAACCGACTACCGCAATAACAGTAATCGGTTTATTCTTGAACATGATTCCTAACTTGCAAAAGAAACAGATTGATGCTTTATCGCTCTAGTAGTTGCTTCATTGCTATTCATTGACTTGCTCAACGCAAGAAAACTCAGGTCTCTATTGATCAATTCCTTTAGCATCTTACACAATCCTATACTTAATGACCAAGAAGTTCAACGCGTAATCCCCTACCATCGGATCGGATTTCGATGCGGGGTTTGTCATCAGCGTCCGTCCGGACCATAAGCGATCAAGGTCAACCCGCCGTCGACCCCAAGCACCTGCCCCGTAATGAAGCCCGCCGCCTCTGCAGCTAGGAAGAGAGCGACATGGGCTACATCTTCCGGCTGCGTCAGCCGTCCGAGCGGCGTGCGGCTGATCACATTTGTTTTAAAGGTATCGAAGGTATCCTTGGCGTAAAACCGCACGGAATCCGTCTCTACCACACCGGGCGAAATAACGTTGGCCGTGATACCCTTCGGACCCAGCTCCGCCGCCAAATACCTCGTCAGCGACTCCAATGCCGACTTGGCAGAACCGATGGTGGAATAATTGGGGAGCGCGAACTGGCTTCCCAGACTGGATACCGTCAATATGCGGCCCGCTCTTCCTTCCATTAGCGGTACCGCACGCTGCACAGCGTGCAAAACGCTCTTGACAACGACTTGATACGTGCGGTCGATATGGTAATCCTTCGTTTCCATTACGGGCTTGAACGCCGTAGCCGCAGCGTTCGCCATAAAGACGTCAAGCGCTCCCCAAGTATTCGTAATCTCGTCGAACATCCCGTCAATCTCAGCCGGCGATTCCAACTCGGCTTTGCAGACGAGTGCCTGTACGCCAAGCGCACGCGCTTCATTCGCCGTCGCTTGGGCGGCTTCCGCATCCCGGCGGTAATGAATCGCCACATCCGCGCCTTCCTTCGCGAATGCAAGCGCCGTTGCTCGTCCGATTCCTCGCGAGCTTCCGGTGATTAGTACTTTTTTTCCAAGAAACAAAGCTGACAATGCCCCCACATCCCTTTCTGAATATCATCGAATTCTACAACCTGATAGCAGCCTCATAAGCTTGCCGAATCGCCCTTGCGGCATTAAGTTCCGCCGAATCAGCCGCTCCGCCGACCGCGTCGAATGCCTCGTGCGCGAAGGATGAATTGCCCGCCGCGATGTTGGAGCGCTGGCCCATGCAGAGTATAACCTGATCGGCTTCCACGAACAGCTTCTCTTCTCCATTATCAACCCAAATGCCCTCCGCCGTGATGGCTGTGCAGCGATAACCTTTCAGCACCCGTACGCCGCGGCGCTTCAATTCTCCTAGCAGCACCCATCGTGAAGTAGGACCCACGCCTTTCGCTGCTTTGTCCGAACGAGACACAAGCGTGATTACAGGTGCGACCGGAGCCTGCGCCTCGAAGCCTCGCTCTGCGAAAAAAGCTGTCTCTTCCGGCCGCAAGCTTGTCCGCTCAGCCAAATAATGGGCGACGTCGCTGCCGATCCCTCCGCCTCCGACAACGGCGATTTTCTTGCCGAACGGCCGTGCTCCCGCGAGCAGCTCAGCATACGTGCACACATGCGGAAGATCGGCGCCTTCGAGCGTTTCAGGCACGAATGGACGGACGCCGGACGCAAGGATGACATGATCGAACGCTTCCAGCATCTGCGGCGTAGGCATGGTTCCCATCCGAATATCTGCGCCGAGCCGCTGCAGCGCAACACGGAAATAACGAATCGTTTCGCGAAATTGATCTTTGCCGGGAATACGGGATGCAAGCAGAAACTGCCCGCCGAGCTGGTCGGTCTCCTCATACAAGGTTACTTGGTGTCCGCGCTCCGCGCTCGTTAATGCCGCTTGCAGCCCCGCGACGCCGCCGCCGACGACCGCGATTCGCTTCAGCTCGGCAGAAGGCGGAACAGCCTCCGCTTCATGACCCGTCCGCGGATTTACAAGGCAGCCGACCGGCTTGGGAGGATGCCCGAGGGTGTGATCCAAGCAGACCTGATTGCAGGAAACGCATAAGTTCATGCCTGCAAGATCTCCTTCGGCGATCTTGCGCGCGAAAGAGGGATCCGCCAGCCACGGGCGCGCCGGGGCGACGAAATCCAGGTCGCCGCGGAGAAGCAGCCGCTCCGCGACCTCAGGCGTATGGATCCGGTTCGCTCCGATGACAGGAATCGTGACAACGCCGCGAATGTTCGCGGCGACCGATGCGAAAGCACCCGGCGGCACGTTCGCGCCAACCGTCGGAATCGCGGATTCATGCCAACCGATCCCGACATTTAGCGCATCGACGCCGCAACGCTCCAAACGCCGCGCCAGCTCCAGCGTCTCCTCGCGCGTTGTGCTTCCTTCCATGTAATCGTCCCCGGAGATGCGGTAGATGACCGGGAACTCGTCCCCGATCCGCCTTCGGATGTCTGCGATAATGTCAAGGCACAGCTTCATGCGCCCTTCGCTGTCTTGACCGTATTCATCGCTTCGTCGATTGGTCAGCGGCGAGACGAATTCATTCAGTAAATAGCCTTCGGAACCCATGATCTCGATCGCGGCGAAACCTGCGCCGGCGGCAAACGCCGCACCATCCCTGAACGCGTCTCTGAGGCGCATAATATCCGATCTTGTCATCTCCGCCGGCACTTCCTTCGTCAGGCGAGAAGCGATCGGGCTTGGCGCCCATGGAAAAAGGCCAGTCTCCTTGCTGCTGGCGTAACGCCCTCGATGGGCAAGCTGGAGCGCCAAGCGGCCGCCGGTTTGCCGAACCGCCGCCGCAAGTTCTTCCAGCTGCTTCCGATGGTCCGGCTCCGTCAAGCAAAACATGCCGGTTCCCCCGCCTTCGGGAAGAACGGCGACATTGCCGGTAATCATGAGCTCGGCCCCGCCGCTGGCCCGTTCCCGATAGAAGGAGATGAGCTGCGGCAGCGTTTCCCGCCGGCCTTCGATACCCAGATGCATGGCGCCCATCAGGATACGGTGCTTCAGATGAAGCGAACCGATGTGTCCCGACTCCAGCAGTAATGATCGTTTCATGATCCCATTCACCTTTCTGCCAGCACATGCTTGGCTATGACCGCTTTCTGAATTTCCGCCGTGCCTTCCTCAAACTTCTGGGCGCGCGCGTCGCGGTAAATCCGTTCGATCTCATAGCCTTTGAAGTAACCGATGCCCCCCCAAATCTGCTGCGCCTTATCCGTAACGCGCTGCAGCATTTCGAGCGCGTAGAGCTTCGACATCGACGCCGGCGGAGGCGTCAGCGTTCCCTCGTCCTTCAGCCTTCCCGCGTACATGACCAACTGACGAGCCGCTTCAATGTCCGTCGCCATCTCGGCGATCCACGTCTGAACCACTTGGCGCTGGCTAAGCGCTTTACCGAACGTGACGCGCTCTCGGCTTCGTTCGACAGCGATATCGAACGCGCGCTGCGCTAGACCGACGCAGGTCATACCGACGCAGATCCGGCTTGGATCCAGAAACCCGTTCAGCGCGCCGGCCAGTCCTTCTCCGACATTGCCGAGCAGATGATCCGCGGGAACGCGCGCATCATGCAAGACGATATGGGCATGTCCCGTTCCCGTCAGCCCTAAGGTCGAAGACATCTCGCGAATTTCCACGCCCTCGGCCGTTCGAGGAACAAGCAATGCCAACGTTCCTTCATAACCCTCCGTACCTTCCATACGGGCATAAATCAGCAAATAATCGGCCGTATCCCCGAACGTAATGAGCCACTTTTCCCCATTCAGCACATAGGTATCGCCTTCCTTATGGGCAGACGTTTCGATGTCGGCTCCCGAGCCCGCATTCGGCTCCGTCAGCGCGAAGGCAGCGGTGATTTCCCCACGCACGAGCGGCTTCACGAATCGTTCCCGCTGCGCCTCGCTTGCAAGGAAATCGACGGGCCGCCAAATGCCGTTGATGACGTGAACGATCATTCGGATCGAACCGTGCGACTCCGAGAACATTTCGAGCAGCTGTAGATACTGCGTAAAGCTGAGGCCATAGCCCCCATAGGCTTCCGGCGCTGCCAATCGGAGATAGCCTCGCTCGCGAAGCTCCTGCCAGACGTCCGGACCGCATTGCCCGGTTTCTTCGATGCGCTGTGTCAGCTCCCTTAGTCGTCCGTCCACATAAGATCGGATCTCCGCTTTTAACTGTTGAAATTGGCTATCATTCATCTCGTATCGTCTCCCTCTAAGATAGGACCGTTATTCAGCCTGCAGCTTGTCCGAAATCAATTGCCTAAGCACGTACTTTTGAATTTTGCCCGTGGATGTACGCGGCATTTCCGGCAAAATTTCCAATCTTTCCGGCCAATAGGACTTGGTGACGCCTTGGGCCTGCATATAAGCGGTCACGTCGGCCAGCGTCAATTCGCTTTCTGGATTAGACAGCGACACATAGGCGCAGATCCGTTCATTCAAGCGAGCATCGGGCATGCCGACGACCGCCGCGTCACCGATTCCCTCCATCCGGTACAGAAGATTCTCGATCTCGGAGACCGGAATCTTCAATCCGCCCCGGTTGATGATGTCCTTCACGCGACCGGTCAAATTCAAGTGGCCCTGTTCATCGATAATGGCCAAGTCGCCAGTGTTGAAGAAGCCTTCCTCGTCAACAGCTGCTTCGTACCATTCCGGATGATCCAAGTACGAGGTAAACATCGCTGTCGTCCTGACTTTGAATAATCCTTCTCTCCCCGGCGGGAGCATCCGGCCTTCCTCATCGACGACCTTCATCTGTCTGCCCGGGATGACCTTCCCGTCCTTACGCCAGGAGTTGTCATCGTATGGCTTGACCGAGCCGATGCTGATCATGCACGTTTCGGTAGAACCCCAGCCCCCGACAACTTTGCAGTCCAGCCGTTGCCGCGCTTCCTCCGCTAGTTTGCGGGGGACGGGAGCGCCTGTCGCGACGAAGATTTTCAATCCCTGCGGCGGCCGATCCTCATGGGTGATATCCGCCAGGAACGGCATTGCGGCCTGCACGAAAGTCGCACCGTGCTGCTCGATCGCCGAACGGGCGGTTTCGACATCCCACACGGACTGGCACACCTGCTTGGCGCCTAAGTACATCGCAAGCATCATGCCATACAATAGTCCGGTCTGATGCCCCATCGGCGACGGAACCCAGATCGTATCCTTCCCGGTCAGCCCGAGTACCTCAGTATGGGCAGCCAACGCATCGCTAAGCGTTTGATGCGTATGGATAACGCCTTTCGGCTCGCCCGTCGTTCCCGACGTGAACAGCAATTGAGCAGGCGCGTTCGGGGCTGGACGACGACGCTCGATCCATTCCCTGTCAGGCTCCCGGCTCGCCAGCCCGCCCAGGCAGCTCATTAATTCCTTGGGATCGTTCGCTTCAATGGTGATGACATGGCGCAAATCCGGCATTTCGGAACGAATCTTTTGAATAAGCCGACCGTATCGGAAATTCCGGTATTCATCCGGAATGACGAGCACCTTGCTCTTCGCGCGTCCGACGACAAACGGAATTTCCCGTTCTCTCATCGCCGGCAGCATCGGACATGCAACCGCTCCAATTTTCAATACCGCTGCCGTAAAGACGACAAACTCCCAGCGGTTCGGCAATAGATAGGTGACATTCTCGCCTTCCTGCACGCCGAGATCCAGCAGCCCTTGGGCGGCACGATCCGATAGCGTATTCAACTCTCCGTAAGTGATGTGAATCGGAGATGCGCCATCGGATAAGTCCACGACCGCGCTGCTCTCCGGGTTCGCTAAGGCAAGCCGGTTAAGGAATAGAAGATCTTGTCTTGATGTCTGGGTCGTTATCATTTGTTCGACGCCTCCTCCGCGATCCGTATCTCATCCGAGTCATTCTGCAATCCGGTATCGATTCCAAGAAGCGCTAAATGATCGAAGAATTCGGGATACGATATTCGATAGGCATTCGGAAACGTCAGTTCGCTCGGATTGCCTGTTGCCCGCAGCGAAGCGAGCGTAAACGCCATCTGCACGCGATGGTCGTTGTACGTCGAGATCGAAGCGCCGCCCGTCAGCTGGCCGACTCCCTCGATGATGAGGTCGTCTCCGACTTCCTTGATGCGCGCCCCCATTTTGTTCAACTGCAGCATCGCTTTCACGCGATTGGATTCCTTCATCCGGCCCGGCCCGATATTTTGCAGGACGGTGGTCGTACCGCTCGCGAGCGCGGCGACTACGGACAAGACCGGAATGAGATCGGGGATATGCCGCATGTCGATCGTTACTTGTTGCGGGGCTTTGCCGTCTGTACGGCGCGCACGCAAGCCGCCCGCTTGCTCGTCGATTGCGAGGTTGACGCCGTATTGTCGGATAATATCGATGATTTGTCCTTCCGGATGCGTGCCTGCATGCGCAAGGCCTTGCAGCACGATGTCAGAAGGAAATAACGCAGCTAATGCGAGCAGGAACGCTGCCGACGACAGGTCGGGCTCGATTTCGATCATGCTGGGAATGTATCGCTGCTTGGCCGGTACCCTCCACATCGTGCCGCCTGCCAATTCCTCCACTTGGATGCCGAATTCGCGGAGCATCCCGATCGTCAGGTGAACATAAGTCATTTCATTATGCGGAGGAAGTGCCTCGACGACGGTATCTTGTTCTGCGAATGGCGCAAGAATAAGCAGCCCCGATATCCACTGGCTGAGCGTGCCTGGTATGCGGATGTGACCGCCAAGTACCGTACTAGGCCGGATGGTCACAGGCATCTTGTGATGTTCAGCTTGCCACTGAACGCCCATCGTGCCAAGCGCCTCGAGCAGCGGCTTGATCGGCCTTTCCCGCAGTGCTTTATGACCGTTATAGATTGGAGCCCGACCACTGGATAAACTGCCTAGGCCGAGCATGAATTGAAGCGTCGAGCCTGAGCTCCCGACCCGGATGCGCCCGTCCACCGGACGATACGCGCCGCCTTTGAGCCGGTAGCCTTTCTCCGTCTCCTGAATGGCAATTCCAAAATCCTTAAGCGAATGAAGCGTGTCCAGAATGTGAAGAGCACCCGATTTTCCAACAATCGACGTATAGCCTTCGGCAAGAGAGCCGAAGATCAAAGCCCGATGCAGATGGTACTTGGACGGCGGAACAATAATGCTTCCTTTGACCTCGCTGCCATGCGGATAAATCTTCAATCTCTTCATCGTGCCGGCACCTTCTTCGTAATGAATTCGCGATCTTCCATCTTTAGCTCTCCTTCTACCAGAGCTTGTCTTATTTTCTTGCCTAGTAGGATACCGATTCCAGTTCCTAACCGCTCCCACGTCTTAGCGCTCTGGTTTGTTTTTTCAGTAACAACTATATTCCCCTCGTCTTCTATACGTCTAATTACAAAATCTCATAGGGGCCATAGACCACGTCTATTAAACGCATTTGAGATTTTCTAGAGACGGAGGACAAATGAAACGATAAGAACACGAACAAAACGCCGCTTCCCCTTAGAATATCCGGTGGTTCGGCTCATGCAGCAGACTGGCTTCCAGGCAGCTATTATGCACAAACGGACAGTCAGTATCAGATTCCGCAATTTTCCATTTTGATGTCCCTCCATTATGAAATAATTGTGAACAACGCTTTTACTATGCATCTTATGGTAATATGATGTCAACTATAGATATACCAAGTTTCTTAATAGTGAACAATTTGGAGGAATGTGAACATGAACTTACAAAAACATTGGAAAAATGCGATCTTAACCGTTCTGGCCATTGGGCCGGGTTTCATGTTGAATAGCGCTTTAATTCCCAGCCAAAGCCTTATCCAGCATTCATTTCATCTTGGCAAAAACGCGATATTCAGCCCGACTCTAATCGGCATCATCGCCCTTATGTTGTTCATTCCGCTAGGGCCCTTGCTTCGTCATCAATTAGGCGTGCGGGTCACTTACTCTGTTTCTATGATTCTCTTTATGATTGGTTCGCTCTCGGCTGCATGCTCCGTCAATGAGCAATGGATGTCTTTAGGCAGATTTCTGCAAGGGATGGGCACGGGCATGATGCTCATGATTATGGTCCCCATGCTGCTGCTTTCCTTCCCAATCGAGAAGCGAAATCTTGCCTTATCCGTACTTGTAGGCGGTTTTTTCGGAGCGGCGATTACAGGTTTGTTGATCGGAAACATAGCTGTCGTTTATCAAGACTGGAGATGGATTTTTTATTTGGGATTTGCTTTAGCATTGGCTGCATTCATCTTGAACTCTATTTTCCTGCGAAACGAGCACCATTCGAAGAACAAGCATTTGCATTGGGATAACGCAGGAATAACGCTGATCGTGATTTGTTCGGTAGCTGCCTTGGCAGCCTTCAACCATCTCGAGCAATGGTTTGGTTCTCCGGGCAATCTCTGGGCCGTAATCGGAGGCGCCTTTGTTACACTGATTCTTTTTATAATCGCGCAGCGCAAGGTTAGTCACCCTGTTATTGCCTTGAAGTTGATTATGCACCCCAAACCGCTGCTTGGCATACTAAAGGCCGTATTCAGCAACGTCGTCATGGCGCTCAGTCTGCCGGCGGTCCAAGGAATCATACATATCCATTCAAACAACCAGCTCTTGTCCTTGCTGCTATTTATGTTTATTGGCGTAGCCATATCAGCGATCATCTGCACATTGCTCTACGACAAATTCGGCCCCGGTCTCCTCGGCCTAATCGGATCGGCAGCGATTGCTATTGTTCTCATTCAATGGTTATATTTGAACGACTCTTCTTCGTTTGTAATGATGGCTGTCAATTTGACGCTCTTATCGAGCGGTCTTGGAATCACGGTCGGCTCGGGTCTTACGGCCGCCGCACTAGGAGGTCCATTGCCCGACTTGGTCAGTCGAATGACTGCTGTTCAATTCATTCGCTTTTTAGCAAACGTTATAGTAATATTATTGGCTGGATGGTATTTGAACTTCGATTATTCACACAACCTTAACGATAGGGTGCAGTCAGGCACGGCAGGTGATAACCTGAAAGAACAATCTCTATCTCTCTTAATGACTTATCATGACCTTTTCTTCATCGCTTTCATGGCTGCGGCAGTCCTTGCATGCTTGTCTATTGGCCTCCATTTCACTGGAAAAGGTCATAAGCTGGCTCATAAGCCTCATCATGATCATGAATTGGCGCACTAGTACGTGGAAAGGTGGATTATATGGCAACGGAACCAAAGGGCCATGGTATCCAGTCTGTTGAATTGGGATTGGGTATCCTAAAGAAGATTTCTGAGGAAAGAAAGTCACTGACTGCAACGGAAATATCCTTTTTGTGCGGCATATCCAAGAGCAAGCTTCATAAATATTTGACGAGCTTTACAAAAATAGGATTTCTTCAAAAAAGCCAAGATCTCAAATATTCATTGGGCACGGAGTTGATTCATCTCGGGCTGAAAGCATCTGAACAACTTGATATCCAAGACATTTGCATACCTTACATAACAAAGCTCAGGGAAGCGCTAAATGAGACCGTGGCGCTCGCGATTTGGGGGGAAAGCGGTCCCTTCTTTCTCAGATGGGAACAAAGCAACCGGGCCATCAATTTAGGAATCAAAGTTGGTTCTAGGGTTAGCGTGACAGAAAGTGCTCCCGGAAGATTATTCAGCGCTTATTTGCCAAAAAATAAAACGCAATCCCTCATTTCAAGCGAGCTCAAAACAGATCTGCTGCAGGAACCGTTGCTTAAGGAGCTAGAGTCGGTTAAACGCAAGGGCTTTGCCGTAACGTCGGGAACACTAGTGCCAGGAATCACGGCAGTTAGCTGTCCGGTATTTGATCTAAACGGGTCGATCCTAGCCGCGTTGACGGTGGTGTCGATGAATGATGTTCTCGATACTTCCGAACATTCCGATTTTATTTTGAAATTAAAGCAGACTGCTTTAGAACTGTCACAAGAATTAGGTTATAAACCGTAACTCCCCGTTCATAAGAAAGAGGCTGAGGATTTCGTATTCGAACGATCCCAGCCTCTTTTTGCTCCTCGTACCTTCAGGTTACGCTTCACTTCTTCGCCTTATAAAACTCATGGTATAGCTTCATTAGTGCCCGTTTCTCGATGCGCGACACATAGCTCCGTGATATCCCGAGTTCCTTCGCAATCTCCCAGAATGTCTAAGTTCTTATAGATCTTGCTTTTCTCGATCTTCAATTGAACCCGATCCGCCACATCGTCGGCTTCCGTGCCGAGAATGTCGAAAAGCGTAATTTCGTTGCCTTCCTTATCCGTACCGATTGGATCGTGCAAGGACACGTCCTTGCGGGTTTTCTTGAGCGATCGGAGATGCATAAGTATTTCGTTCTTGATACAACGGGCCGCAAACGTTGCCAACCCGATGCAAGAAAATGGATACGTTTTTGTTGGCAAGCCAATCGGCGAGGTCGATGGTCTTTCTGCCGTGACGGGAAACCTTCTTGACATCAATCAGTTAATTTGTGTGTGTGTAACTTAACCCATAAGTTTGCAACACATGCAAGCTTATGCTTCCAAATTTTCGTCTTTGAAAACAAGAAAAGCGCCTCGCCTAGAGCCAATGACCGGTTCTTCCGGCGCCATGTTCAAGAAATATTTGAACGACAAATCGTATCGCGAACGCTCCACGATGTCGATGTCGGACAGATCGGAAATCGCTTTGAGCAGCAAATATTTAAACATCCGAATGGGACCGATGGCGTTCCCGGCCATTATTCAAGCAATATTTACTTTTCAACTCCTTTCATTAACTTGCCGTTACTTGTGGTAAGGTTCACCGCGCTGTCTTTAACGGCAAGTTTTCGGGCAACAAAGCGTGCATATTCCTTTTCTAAGCTACTCTAACATCGTTTTCTTTGTTGCTGTAAGTCCTTATCAGACAGACTGTTTTACCTATAATAAAAAACCTCTGGTCGTATAATCTTATACGACCCAAGGTTTCATGTCCTCAAAAAACTACAAGGATGATGTGATTTAATTAGCTCCTTTTGGTGCCGTTGGATTATTCTCAATTGAATCGATTTCCCCGGTTTTGGCGTTTACAAATGCAACGTAAATATCGTTCTGCTTGATGCCGATATCTTTACCTGCCTTTAAATCCTGCTTCGCTTTGATGAGTTCGGCGTCGGAATAATTGTATGTTTGATCTACAAAGGTTACAAAATAGAACGTTCCTTCCCTGTCTACTCGGGTGCCCAAATCATAGGAAATTTTAAAGCCACTTAATGAAACCTTAAATTTTTCTTGAATCGCTTTCTCCGCACTTACAACCGCTTCCTTTTCGTTCACCGGCAAATCTTTGATTTGAAACCCCTGCAATGAGCCAGGGCCAGCAATATCGGGCTGCTGATATTTGCCAATGACCTGCACCTTTTGTGCATCAGCATTTGAAGAAGCATATGTCGTCATAACGCCGTTTCCTGCAACCAGAACGGTTGCTACTCCTAGAGTCATTGCTGCAGTGATAAACTTTTTTCTCATTCTTCATTACCTCCAATATTTTTGGTGATTCGTAGCTACAAACCAACTATAATAGAGCCACGTTATGAACTAATCTTCAAGTTGTAATGGAGTTGTAAAATAAACAGAGACCCTTGTATATTCATTTTCTTCTGAATCGATTTGTATGTTCGCATGATGGAGCTGGGCGATCTCATTGCAAATGGATAAGCCAAGCCCAAGCCCACCCAGTTCTTTTGAACGGGATCGGTCCACTACATAGAACGCTTCTGTAATTTTCGCAATATCCTTCTCAGGTATGCCTCTTCCATAATCCAAGACTTCAATCACAACGCTTTCGCCGTAATGGTAACTTCTCAATTGGATCTCCCCCCCGAACGAGGAAGCTTTTATGCTGTTTTCTACTAAGTTAATGAACAAGGATTGCAATAGTTCTTGATCACCATAGACTTCGTCGGCCGAGCACTCACGTATAATCGTCATCTGCTTTGCTTCTAGATGATGCCGCTCCATGTTTATCACATATGAAAACAGATCTTCTATATCAACGGGTTCTAAGGCAACCTCTTCACTCTTCAAATATAACAACTGCATCATTTTTCCTGAGAGGACGTCCAGCCGCGCAATATGCTCATGAATGTACTGGACCGCCATTTTCCTTTCTTCCTCATTATAATTGGCATGATTTAAAAACACGCTATATCCCTTGATAGCCGTAATGGGGGTTTTAAGTTCATGAGTGAGGTTGTTGATGAATATTTCTTTGTCTTCACTCGCCTTTTTGATCGTTTCAATATGATTGGAAACAGCATCAGCCATCCTGTTAAAATCTTGTGCTAATTCCCCAAATTCGTCGTTTACTCCCACTTTCACTCGTTGATCATACGCTCCTGCGGCAATTGCCTTTACACCTTTGTTTAACCTGCGAATAGGTGCGGTTAATTGAAATAATAGAAAAATAAGCGCTACCGATAAAATCAATGAAATCACAACACTCAATGTAATGAAGTACTGCCGTAAAGTAACATGATATTCCTGTAAATACTCAGATTTTCTTGAAATAACGAGTCTTAAATCCTGGAATTCCATTTTCCCGCCGATAAACAGCCATAGCTCATCATTCATCTTTCTGTAAACGGATTGGTATGGATCCCCATGCAGCTCTGCCCGATCCCCTGCAAATTGATAGGCATTGGAATAGATCAATTGATCCGCTTGGTAAACCTCTAAAAGGATATCCTCTTTATAATAATTTGCTGCAAAACTAGCAATTACCGTTTCATAGTTGGTAATGCCAGTACGTTCAGTATATACACTAAGGATATAGCTTAATGAATTTTCAATGCTCCCGTATACGCTCACGCCTCTTGAGATGTCCAATTGTTCGTTTAGTTGGTAACTCTTTTTTAAAAGTCCATAGGCTCCGAGGTCGAAGGCGATCAGAAATACAAATAACACGCTCAGATACGTTTTCTGCCAGAATTTCACCTCTACACCTCTAGCCTGTAACCGTATTTATAAATCGTTTTGATCCGGGTCTCCCAATTTAGTTTCTTTCTCAGCTTCTGAATATGCACGTCAACGGTTCTTGTATCTCCATAAAAATCGAAACCCCAGGTTTGCTCAATAATTTTCTCACGGGATAGCGCGATATTTTTATATTGCACAAGAAGATCTAATAATTGGAATTCCTTGTTGGTTATTTCGACTTCTTGCCCATGAACAGTCACAATATGCTTTTCCAAATCAACTATGGTGTCATCCAGCCTAAATTCGTTTGCGGCCTTTTGGTTTCTTCTTAAAATGACATGGATTCGAGCGATGAGTTCCACTGCTTCAAAAGGCTTGACTATATAATCTTCCGCTCCGGTCTCCAAGCCATATACTTTATCAGAAACCGTATTTCTTGCAGTTAAGAAGATAACCGGCACGCCCCGTTTCACAATATCCTGCACGATTTCAAAGCCGTCTCTGCCAGGCAGCATCACGTCGAGGATGACTAAATCGATACGCATCTCATTTAATGTTTTTAGAACTTGATCTCCACTATACAATTGGACATACTCATGCCCGACCATCTTTAAATTTACGGCAATCAAATCGTTAATTGCCTTCTCATCATCAACAATCAGTATTTTCGTCATAAGAATACACCCCTACGCCATGATAGCAATTCTGAAATTAAAAGTTATCATAGAGTTGTAAATTTTTTATCCCACAGTCCCCACAAAAGTTTATCCATTCAAGGAAATAAAATACTTATCATCACAATTTTTACCTTCACCAGCCACTTGATTTCAATGCAGTTGCTCATCAAGTTGCTTCTTCAATACCAGGAGTATCTAGCAACCCATGTTAAATCGGTAGATGCCAGTTACTTGAATATGATTTTATACAATTGATAACAATTTTGGATGAGTCGAGGAAATCGATCGGTTTGTTCACGCAAAGAATAGAAATAAGAAATTAAGAGCTTATTATGATAAAAAACGTGCTGAAGAAAAGCTGTTCAAAGTAGCGATAATTGCTTGCTTGAATAAACTAATCCACTGGATTCGGATAATGTTCTTGTCGTTGCCAAATGACAAGAACATTATCCGATAACTATAAAAGCCCGCAGTTTTCGCGGACCTCATTCAGATTATGTTCTTGTCTTCCGACAAATTCGCAAACAATAGTTAGATAGCATCGTTATTGAATATTCGGTGCAATAGAGCCATTGAGTTAATGAGTGAGAGCCACCATATCCCCTACCTCGATTTCCTTGGCGGATAACTCGAAACATTAACCCGTAAATCAGGTTATCGTTCTTGATGACGAAAAAAGCAGTGCATGGCTTAGACTTGCCATGCACTGCTTTTTTTGTTATTCGAAAAACTCATTAAACAGTTTAATGGTTTCCTGCGGTTTCTGCTCTGCGATCCAGTGTCCTGCTCCATCTAGTTTCACCGATTTTACATCAGTCGCATATTGACGCAAATGTGCATCAAGATTACGGAAAGTGGAATCAAAACCTGCAATACCGAGAACTGGCATTGATAATTTTGGATAAGTTTTGAAATCTTCAATATCTTGCCTGAATGCTTTATACCACCCGTTGCTTGCGCGAATGGCTTCAGCACTTGAATATGCCGCATAGTAGGCTTCTTTGACCTCTTTGGTCATAGGAGGCTTGTTGCCATAGGCCAAATAGTCAAAGAGCCAATCTTGATAAATACGCATTCCATTCCCTTGCAGCAATTTCTCAGGCAATTCTGGAACAGAATTCAGTCCAAACCACCAAGGGTAAATCGGATGGTCTTTAACGCTTGTATCGTACACCCCCGGCGGCGGCAAGAGAGGGAGTCCCAGATAGCGTTCAGATGGATGAACAACATCCAACACAGCTAGCTTTGTCGTAGCTTGAGGGTAATTGGCTGCGTAAGCATAAGCAACAAATGCCCCAATGTCATGTCCTGCCATATTAACTTTCGTATAGCCAAGCTCTTTGACCAAGGCATAGACATCTGACGCCATTGTCTTCTTGTCATAGCCTGATGCAGGCTTGTCAGAGCTGCCCATTCCACGATATTCAACGACATAAACATGATATTTCTTTGCTAGTTCCGGCATAATGTTGTGATACGCATACCATGTTTGCGGCCAGCCTGGAAGAAGGAATAGCGGTTCACCCTTACCCCCTTCAACATAGTGAAGCTTGATTCCATTTACCTTTTTGTATCCATTTTTGAATCCTGGAAGTGTTTTGACGAGTTCCTTATCCGAATAAGCTTTGTTTACGGATGCATCATTATTCGGGTTGTTGTTTGTTGTGAAAGCTGTAATAAGAGCTGACACAAGCGCTGCCAACAGAATAAATGCACTTAATTTGGCAAACTTTCTCGTAGTTCCTTTTGACATCATAATACCTCCATTACAAATATTTTGGTTGTTACAACATGAAACCAGATATCCCCATTTACATCTGAACTCATGCTTTTCTTAACTTCGTCTTGAACCATCCTAGCTTGGCTATCCGATCATGATTTTTCACTGAACTGCCGCTTCGTCAGCTTCTTTAATGCTTTTTCCCAAAAATATTTCTTCCCGTTTGCAATTATTTTTGAAGAGGCGGCCCTACTAGAAGTACGTGAAATGTATTACATACTTCTTCCATTTCATCTAGTGGCATACCGTTTATTTTCTGCCAAAAAGCCTCCTCGCCCCCAGGAGTAAACATGATCTGCATATATAAGAGGGAGTCGCTAAAATTTGCGAAAGCATGAGGGGTCCCTTTTGGAACAAATACGATATCGCCCACTCCTGCATCGAACTCTTTCCCATTCACTTGGAAACGAGCCTTTCCTTCTAAGATACGGAATAATTCGTCTGTCCTCTGATGAATATGGAGCATCGGTCCATACGGCGGCTCATCCTTAGGATCCATAATTACTTCAATAATGGAATATGCGCCATTCGTATCTTCACCTTTTAATCGAATTCTGTACCGTTCACCAGGGGTGTGGATCAAGTCGATCCACTCAGCTTCTTCATTTTGCTGGAAAATGGCCTGGCGTACATTTAAAGGTTGCTCATGTTGTGTCAAAATGTTATACCTCCGAGGTGGTATCATATAATCAATAATTTCTCAACAGACTTTATTTGCATTTCATTTATTTTTCAAGGGGCGATCCCGTGAAGATTACTTGATATTTTGTTCTTGACATTTCAATGATTTCATCTATCGACTTTCCGACACATTCTTGGAATGCAAGCTCATCTCCCGCAGGAGTAAACGTAATCTGCATATATAAAGGAGTGTCGCTGTCAAAATTTGCGAAAGTATGCGTCGTACCTTTTGGAACTACAACGATATCACCTGCTTCTGCATCGAACTCCTTCCCGTCCAAGTGGAACCGAGCTTTTCCTTCAATGATACGGAAAATTTCGTCTGTTCTTTGATGAATGTGAATTGGAGGTCCATACGGTGGTCCATATGAAGAGTCTTTAACTAGATCCAAAATGGCGTATGCCCCATCAGTATCTTCACCTTTTACACGAATACAGATTCGTTCTCCTGGAACGTGTTCCACTTGGTGCCACTCAATTTCTTCGTTCCGGTGGGAAATGGCTTGACGTTCATTTACTTCTTCTTGATGATTTGTCATGATGGCTAACCTCCAGAAATCATGTAGATATTACTTACCGACCATTTCATCTTCTCAATTGCTGTTGCTGTGCTAGGAAGGATGGATTAAATAATAACGTGAATAGGAACGTTACGGAACTTCCTATATGTTATATTTGTATTCCTTTTCGTTATAGGAAGGCTGCAAGATGCAGGTGGAATGGTTCCGGAGTTTTACGGAAGGGGCGAATTGGAGGAGCTTGTCCAAAGCTGCCGACAAACTTAGCTTGACCCCGCCGGCTATTAGCAAACATATTCGGCAAGTGGAAGCTGCTTACAGCTCCGTCGTCTGCCTACTAGCATAGTTCCCCGTCATATTATGAGGTCACCAGAGCTACCTGGTCGACCTCATTTTTTGTTGGGGTATAAAATTACGGGGAGCTGGGCAGGACGTTCGTTCCCCTGGGACACGGATCCCGTAAGCTATACTGTCCGCCCCCCACTTGTATTGATCATGTTTAGGCTGGTTGAGACCTAGATCCCGAATCAATAATTTAGTCTCATATGCTCTCATTTGCAATGGAAAAGTTTATCTACTTATTTGATAATAAACGGCGATAAAGCTTCGAGCCGATGTCGGCCGTTCGCGCGGCAAGCACAATCGTTCGGTACAATTCAGGTTCCGCCAGAGGTACGGCGTGCAAACCCATCAGCTCCGCCTCCGCCCGCAGCAATCCGGGAAGCACCGTGATGCCGGCGCCGACGGCGACATTGAGCAGAAACTCTTTATTTCCTTCGAATTCCAGCTGTACATCGGGGAGATTTCTACTGCTAGACACTAGCGACCTGACCCGGTCGTGGATCTCGCATTTCGACGTCGCGAAGACGAATCGCTCGTCTTTCAATTCTTCCAGGCGCAGAGACGTCCGTTCCCTGAGCGGATGATCACCCTGAAGAACGGCGATATAACCTTCGGTAAACAGCGTCTTGCTCCACATCGGGGCGCCCACGAAATCCGCATCCATCAATGCGGCGTCGAAAGAACTTTCCTGAAGCCCATCCAGTAGCTCGATCGACGTTTGACGAACTTTTACCATGACCCGGTTGTTGGAGGCTCGGTAAACACGTAGCCGATCAAGCAGAAACTGTGCTGCGAGGCTCGGAAGACAGCCGAGTTTATACCCAGGTTCGCTCTTGTATTGGCGCATGTACACTTCAATGTTCTCGAGCGACGTCACGACGGGGATGATCTGCGCCATGAATTGTCTCCCGGCTTTCGTCAATTCGACGCCTGAGGCGCTGCGCTGGAATAGCTCGACGCCGTAGACTGCTTCCAGCTGCCGAATCTGTTTACTAATCGCTGGCTGGGTTAAGTTAAGTCTGTCAGCTGCCTTTGAAAAGCTCTTCCATTTTGCCGCTTCTGTAAAACTCCGAAACCATTCCACTTGCATACTTTAGCCCCCCTATAATAAACAGTTATTTCCCTCTAACAGGGAGGAAGTTCTGTAACGGTTAAGTTCGCGTTATCATTAATTTGTATCCATCCTAACCCAGCCGCATCCGATTGGAGGAGCTATAAGAGTTGGGGAAAATGTAAAAATTCGCTCTACAAAAGGAGAAAGATTAATGTTTGAAGTATTAGATGTACTCGGTCCGCACCTGCAGCATTTAACGGAACTATCGGATAATCAAGATTATTGTCTGATGAAAGGCGAGCTCAGCCCCGGTGTATTCGTGCCCGTTCATAGCCATGAAGACCGCGAAACGTTTGTCGTGATTTCCGGGGAAATTGAAGCTTGGATTGACGGTGTCTGGTCTGTCTATCGGGCTGGCGATGCGCTGGATATCGTTTCGAATCGTAAGCACGCTTGGCGGAATGTTTCGAACGAGCCGGTGACATTGCTAATCGCCTCGACGGTCAAGATGGGGCAATTTTTCAAGGAAATCGGTCGCCCGGTCGCTTCTGTGCCGCCGGGTCAGCCCGAGCAGGAGGCATTGATGCATTTTGTACAAACGGCGATTTCACGGGGCTTTTGGCTCGGCACGCCTGAGGAAAACGCCGCGATTGGTCTTTCGTTAGGCTAAAACAGATTCTTAACTCCTCACACTGGTTAATGCGCAGGGGCAGTCAATAATAAACAATACAACTTCTTGTCTATTGAAAGGGACAAGAAGTTGTTTTTTTAAAATAAAACACCGCTAAAACGCTGTATATCATGCAAGTATATCCCTCCTGCATGAATTGATTAAGCACTGCGTTCGGGAGAATTTCATACAGCTTGAGGGATTTTGGGTAAATATGATTTTTATGGCTCGCTTGTACTAAGGATGACGTAGACGTGATGAAGAAGCTTGTATGCGCATGCGATCACGACCACCTTGTATGGCTGCCCATCTTCCACTCAGAACCATTCCCTCCTATTCACAAACGCAAACACTTATGTAACAATCTAATTCAATATTAGTTAGTTACATAAGGGATTCTAGCATATGCCCATTTTTCACGTCAAGCACTTCTTGATTCCAGCTAAATGCGTATTTTGAATGTTACAATAAATGCATCTTGTCCACGCTACACAAGTAAAAGAGATTAAACGCCATGTTATGGATTTCATTTCTAAACGGCAACCTAACTAAGGTGCGCAGATTCCGGGCACGTCAAAAAGCCGCTGATTCCAATGACCCTTCGGGGCACAACGATTCGGAAATTTGATTCGCCGGCGCGAATGGGCAAGATCCCGCGGCAATGCATTGTAGTCATAGGTGGCGGGTCTGCAGGGTTTTGGGGTGCAGCAGGGGCAAAGCGAAGGGCAATTGAGTTAGGAAGCAGCAAGCATTTCCTTCACTTTCGTAACCCCCATAAGTTAATTTACTTTAGACTCACGGCCTCCTGTGTCTAGATTGTCCTTCAAAGGATATACTCTAGTAATTACCAATTATTGTAACTCCATCACAACTTAAGTAATGTCGTGATGGAGTTGATAATGATGTTAATATTACCTCAGTACATCACGCGATGAACTGTTCAGTTTAGCCATATGCAAGGGTATTCAAAAGAAATATTCATCTAAACAGACCGATGTTATATTAAATCAAATGCATCATTTCTTTACTTTATAAAACTCATGGTACAGCTTCATCAGCGCCCGCTTCTCGATCCTCGAAACATAGCTCCGCGAAATACCCAGCTCCTTCGCAATCTCCCGCTGCGTCCGCTCTTCCCCGCCGGTGATGAGACCGAACCTGCCGACGACGACTTCCTTCTCCCGGTCGTCCAGAATATCTAAATTCTTATATATCTTGCTCTTCTCGATCTTCAATTGAACCCGATCCGCCACATCGTCGGCTTCCGTGCCGAGAATGTCGATGAGCGTGATTTCATTGCCTTCTTTGTCCGTGCCGATCGGATCGTGCAAGGATACGTCCTTGCGGGTTTTCTTCAACGACCTGAGATGCATAAGTATTTCGATTCTAATGTCATTAGTGATCATATGGTTAAAGAAAAATCTAAAACGTGTAAATCTCTACAGAGTCTTCGTAGACCCTGATTTCCCTCACGACCTGCCGGATTAAATCACGTTTCTCATCAAAGGTAAGCTCCTCTTGACCTTTCGATAAGTAATATTGGACAGCCTCCATCATCACATTCATGTTGTATTCTGTACTATGGGTACTGTTTAATAAGTTCGTCAACCCAAGTAACTGATTGTTCAAAGATTCTTCCCTCTGCGTTAACTCCTTCAATTCTTGTCTTATATCCTCTTCTGCAATACCATCTTCACTGGCAGCGAAAAGTTTGATCAGTTTTTTTCGAGCGTTTTTTGTCTTCTCAATTTCCTTCTCAATCCTGGCAATCTCTCCTGTTTCAAAAGGCTCTTTAGTTTTTTCCTGTTGCAATGCCGCTGCTATCTCATTG
The DNA here is from genome assembly GCF_019431355.1 of Paenibacillus sp. R14(2021). Lineage (NCBI taxonomy): Bacteria > Bacillati > Bacillota > Bacilli > Caryophanales > Paenibacillaceae > Paenibacillus > Paenibacillus sp. R14(2021). The sequence goes on along the minus strand of NZ_CP080269.1, from coordinate 5,830,945 downwards.
GGATTATTTAACCAGGATGCGACCTGTTCCCAAACTTGCTCCTCGATTATTTGAGCCCTAACTCTACGCCCGCAACCTTTTGCTTTTGCACCGGCTGTATTTTTTATATCTGTATATTCAGGGACTTTTTTGCCCCAATTATTTGAGAGCCGTCCAGTCATCGTATTCCCACAGTCTCCACATCTTAGCAGACCACTAAGCAAGTAAGGATGTTTGCTTTTCTGTGCCCATCTGCGACGTGATTCAGACAGCAACCTCTGAGCGTGTTCAAATTGAGTTTCGTCGATAATCGCAGGGCAAGGAATTAGAATCCATTCATTCTTAGGCCTCTCCTTCATTGGAACCTTCTCGTCGTCTTTGCGGTGCTTGTTTCCAAGCATTCCTTCCGTATTCCAACGATTCTGATAAAACTCACCAATGTAGGCTCTGTTCATCATGATCTGTCTAACAACCTGACGATGCCATACGGATGCTCCTCGTTTGGTTGGCACACTCTTGCTCGTTAAATATAAAGCGATTCCGTTTAACCCTTGTACCATCGTATTGGGCTGGGTAAATAAATCAAAAATTAAACTGACAATTGCAGCTTCGTCTTCATCAACAATGAAGAGCTCTGACTCCTTGTCATACCTGTAACCATAAACTTGAAAATCGCGTAGCACTTTTCCTTGCCGTGCTTTTTCTCTTCTCCCGCGACTCATACGTTCATTAATTTTCGATTTTTCAAACTCGGCAATTGCGCCACGCATAGAATAAAATAAATTTCCTTCTGGAGTTTTAGAGTATTCACCATTTACAAAAACAAGCTCAATTCCTCGTCTATCGAACTCATCCGTGATAATCAACTGATTCATCAACTTGCGTGACAATCGGTCGGGGTCTAAACAGATGATTTTGGAGATAATACCTTCTCTTACGTCTTCACGTAGTTTAGTTAATGCTGGTCGATCTAAAAATTCGCCGGAAACTCCATCATCTATATATTCTTTAACCTTGTTGCTCCCCGCCTTCAGTTGGCACTGGCGAACCTGATCGTTCAGGCTGAATCCATGTTTTGCTTGTTCTTCGGTGCTGACCCTGGCGTATATCGCGATCATGTTTCTCCCTCCTGAACTTCTCTAGGAGATAATCATAGCAAGCGGCGCGAATCCGGTCATTAGATTCACCTGTGGTAAATTTTACGTGCACCCGGCATCCCCTCCTAATGGAGGATATGCGGATACAGTTTGTACACTTGATAATAAAAACGACTCTAGACAGTATTAGTCTAAGGTCGCAACATTTCTTCATTGGATCCCTTAAAGCTGTAATTGTTACTGTCAAAGTATCGGAAGTAGATTGCGTAAGTTGTCCTGCTGGTGTGGAAATCACGGTTAAATAGGTTATCCGCAAAGTGCTGAGGAGATGACGATGCTTATTTCTTTCGCTTTCTGCGGATCACGGACTGAATCCCTTAAGCTTCATAAGGCGCTGGATGCGTTTATGGTTCATCTGCTGCTGATCTTGTCGGCTTAAATGGAGGGCCCGTGTGATTCAAAGCTGATCTTTTCGAAGAGAAATATATTCATAAACGCCGGTTATTTCTTCTTCATATGAGCGATCGATTTCGAAGAATTTCTCTCCGGCCGCTGCGCAGCTGCGCCTAAACCTATCATTTTCTTTTAGATATTCCTCAATTGTGAAATCAGATGTATCTTCTGGCGTCAACTCGCCTCGGTTCTCAACGATATTCCTGTACTTCAATATTTTCTCTTCATAATTCTCCATGATATAGCTATTGGAGAAGCCGAGAAAAACTGAAATGATATTGTCGGAATAGAATTTCTCAAACTCTTGTAAATAATGCGGTAATATATAGCACCCTTCAATGATAAGGCTCTGATTATTTTCAATCGCCGTCATGATGATTCCTTTAATAATTGGCCATAATTTATCTCCAATATATATTGTGCTATCCATAGGCGTAAACCCACAATTAGCAATGCCCCGATATATACCCATTTTTAGATGGTCTATGGAGAAGTAAGGTATTTTATATGTATCGAGCAGGTTTTGAGCCATATACGTTTTGCCCATTTTACTGTTGCCGCTAATAAGAATAATCATTGAAAGCCCCCAGAGTATGCCTACATATCGCAGGACATTTTTTTATATTATCAAAAGTTGCATTGTTTAAACTTCATGATAAGAGCGCCTCCTTGATGTGTTGTGGACAAGCCCATCATACCGAGGAGCTCCTTTTTTGAAAAAGGTGATTTCTTAGCCCTAACAGGAATGTTTAGCGAAATGAAAAGGGAGCAGTCTGCCTCGTGAACTGCCCCCCGTCAAGTAGAGAGTGGAAATAATATAAGGTTATTAGGCGGCCTTGGCCCGGTGTTCCATCGGACTGAGGCCGTTTAGTTTTGCTTGCAAACGGTCGTTATTGTAAAAGTGAATGTAGGCCTCAATGTCCCGCTCAAGATCTTCAAAAGTAGGATACGAGTGCAAATAATACTTCTCGCATTTAAGCGTTCCCCAAAACGATTCCATTGGGCCGTTATCGATGCACCGGCCCACACAAGACATACTTTGGATCATGTTGTGGCTATCCAAGAGCGCCTTGAAGCCCAAGGAGGTGTATTGGAAGCCTCGATCGCTGTGAAGCAGAGGCGTGCTTCCTGGAGCGGCTTGCACGGCCCGTTTTAGTGTATCAAATACCAATGGATTGTTATTGGAACGCCCCACGACATAGGAGATGATGGATTTATCATAAAGATCGAGAATCGCGCTTAAATAAGCTTTCTGGCCGTTACCGTACTTGAATTCCGTTACATCGGTGAGCCACTTCTCATTCGGAGTATCCGCATAGAATTTTCGATTTAGTACATTCTCGGCCACCTGTTGGGGAGTTACGTTGGCGTAGCCTTTTCTCTTTCTCCGAATAACGGATTGAATTCCCTTAACCTTCATTAGCCGCTCCACGCGCTTGTGGTTAATGGTTTTCCCCGTTTGTCTGCGCATGTGCAAAGTAAGTGAAGACACGCTCTACTCGCTCATAGATACTCATCATGACCGTTGTCAGCTGCTTATTCTCTTGCTCACGAGGCCCGGGTTTGTGATTTAACCACCCGTAGTAACTAGAACGTGCAATTCCTGCGATGTCGCACAGAAGCTGAACGCTACACGAAGTCTCTTCGCGAAGCGCTTGAATGGCCAGATAAATATTCTCTTGACGGTGTTGGCTTAATTTCGCCTCCTTTGAAGCTCCTGTAACTTTTTTAAGAACGCATTCTCCGCCCGAAGACGTTCCATTTCATATTCCATCTTCTTCAACTCGAGTTTGTGGCGCTCCGCCTCAGTTAACTCTTCAGCCGCTTTCTTTCTCCCCCGGCCATCCTGTAACGCGTCCTGACCGCCATCCTCGAATTTCTTTACCCACTGGTAGACCTGCTGATACGAGACCTGAAATTCTCCTGCGGTCTTTTGATAGTCATGCTGATTGGTTAAGCAGTACTGGACGATGTCGATTCGTTCCTGCCACGTTGTCACGCGACCCTTTGTCATAGCTTTCGCTTCCCCTTTATAGGCTTTTAAGCTGCTATGACCATTATACTTATGAATCCAGTGGGAAAGCTGAGTTGTGCTCGCAATCTTGTATTTATCGATAATCTGGTACTTAGAAAGCTTCCCCTCAAGGAATTCCGTCACCGCTTGAAGCTTCAGTTCAGCGCTGTAACTTCGATTATGACTACGGCGCTCGAGCCCTTCAAAGCCATAGAGCTTGTACCGTCGCTGCCATTTCATTAAAGACGTTTTATTAATTCCGTATTTTTTTGTTGCGGCTAGGAAACCTAATTCTCCTTTCGATACTTCTTCGAGAATCGCGAGTTTCTCAAGCGCGCTATATTTTCTGCTCGACATAAAAAGCTCCCCTTACAGTGACAGGTTTTTATTATTTCACCTGTCCACTGTATGGGGAGCATATCACTCGGCAATCTGCTCCCTATCTATTTGAGCTATCGTGCCCGTTAGCGTAGTTATATGACCTTTCATGTTTGCCACGGTTTCCCGCGCTGTCTGTAACGGAAGTTTTAGGCCCATCCGTTGTGGTGGTAGCCCTTACCTTGAAAAAATGATCTACAGTTCTCCATAAATTCAACAGCAATAGCGGTATCTAACGCTAATCAGTACAAGCAATTTGGGGATTTATTCAGGAACCGCCGCTCCATTGAGATATTTGCATGTAATGCCAGTCGTTCCGCTTGTCTCGGGAGAGTTGGTTTGAAGTCGCTTTGCCGCTATCCACATGCCGTCCATCAGCGACGCGTCGGCACTTGGCGCATACAATGTTGCTTCATGGGCATCTTTCAGTTTTAGCCCGAGATACCGTACTTGTGACAACAGAGATGCTTCGAACTCACTTTCAAAAATCAGATTGCTTCCATCACCAAATACATCGGGGGACATGTGGTTCGGTGTTTCCTGTGCATCATCCAAAGTCATTCCATACTCTAACACATTGAGTAGGGCACAGTAAGTTTTTTGAAAGAGTCCAGTGTTAATACCACTGGAAGCCATAAAGGGCTGCGAATTTCTGAGGATAATCATCGGGTTTGTGGGTGAAGGCAATTTATTCCCTGGCCCCGCCGCAGCCATTTCGGTCTGTTGAAACGATGCAGAATCAGGTATGGAAATGCCATCGACAAACAAACCTGTTTCTCCCCATAGGACCGAGTTAATCGTGTGGATCAAGGCAGCCATGTTTCCCTCGCTATCAATCGCTACAATCGCATCAGAATGACTTCCTGCTGCATTAGGGCCTGATTTCGGCAATTCACCTCGTCGCATCAACTTCCAAATCGCTTCTGCTGTTTCCTTTGAAAGCAGGTTATCAAAATTAACGTCTAACTCGACGTCTAGGCAGCCAGACTTGGTAAACAGGCTGGTAACGATCTCTTCTGCAACTTGACCAACTTGGATCGTCCAGTACATCGCTTCTGCTGAGTTGACGTAGTGCCCCATGCCGCCAACTTGCCCTACTTCAAATAACTTAAGCGTAAGCAGCGTGATGAGGCCTCCATAGTTCGGGAGCGCTGGACCGAATATCTTGTAGTCTTTGTAGGTTATGGAAACGGGCCGATTTACGAGCGCCTGATAGTCGTGCATGTCGTTCATCATAATAGACCCGCCTTCACGCTGGACAGCCCCGACAAAATGCTCCGCCCACTCGCCGCGATATATGTATTCCGAGCCTTGTTCGGAAACGCGGAGCAAAGTATCCGCCAATTCAGGCTGTCTAAACCAGTCCCCAGCCTTATAGAATTCGCCATTTTTATTTGTGAAGATCTTCTTGGTGCCCTCTAACCGACTTAGAACGCTCTGCCGACTTCGTACAAGTCCCTCTAAATGACTGGTAAACTCGAAGCCTTCTTTCGCCAGCCTGATAGCGGGTGCAAACAGAGCCGTTCGAGGCAGCGATCCGAACATGCGATGCGTCTCTTCGATTCCAGCAAAGAAGCCCGGAACAAGTACGGATCGCCCACTCGGAATCGCACTCCCCATTTTTGGAATGCTCAGCGGATCCTTTTCGTTTTTCGGGATGGTATACTCAGCGCCTACCGAGTAGACCTCACCATCACGCGCATTATAGTACACCATAGAGTAGATCCCGGCAAAACTGACATAACTGCCAGCAGCCATAACAATCTGAGCCAACGCCGTGGCGATGACTGCATCTGCCGCTGTTCCACCCTGACGAAGCATTTCCGATCCAATATGCGCGGCGACTCCATTCGATGTACCTACGACCATACCCTTTGGACCGTAGACAGATGAGTGGAAGTGTTGGAACTTCTTGTTGTCATCCCATAGTTCTTTCAACCTGCCAGCTGGCAGAGAGAACGGATAGTCGTCATACATATAAACACCCCAGACTTCACTTGTTATTTTATACGGAAAGTCTTTCGTATCCTTGATCTGTATAACAAACTACCTGCTATATATTCCATCCCTTTATTGTGTTATCCTGCCCGTTACTTTAATGAAAACGGCAGCTGATCATTTGACCGGCTGCCGTAAATAGTAATTGAACTATCGTTCCCAGTTAGCGCAATGGTCGAGTTAATTTGTCAAACCGAAAGTCTATGTATCCATTCTGATTCAGGCTTCATTATTCGTAATCCTTCTATGAGCCATTTCTTCTGCTGATCAGTCATAATCGGAAGACAACGGATGAAATCATCATTATCTTTGTCTCTTGGACTTGAACTTTTAAACAGCAACTGCCATACGGGATTAACATAGGGCCTGCCATCACGATCTTTGAGGGCGAAATCAGTTATACGCATCGTTATTTCTTTATTCTTTCGGAATAGAACGTCATTTTCTTTACGTTCAGTAAGCAAAACTTCTATAAAATCCTTTTCTCTGAAAAGATGTAGACAGTATCTAGGCAGTGATAAGTCGTTTAACTGCTCATAGTCAACAAGTCGATTTTCACCTGGTACTGCGACTTTAATATCCCATCCTTCGAAATACCGAAGAGCTTCTTTAACATCCTCGCGGTAAATACAAATATCGATATCCTCATGCTCTCTTGTTACTCTACCCAATGCAATATCGACTACCCAACCACCAGCTTAAAACCAAGGCTTCTGAAAACCTTTCATTTCATTCATGATAAAATCTAAATCAGAATGAATAAATATCCCTCCTTAAATCCCAATATTAGGTGAACACTTTCGGCAGTATCCTTGTTTTTCCTGCCCTTTTAGCAGTTACCTTTTCTTAGCGATTTCCATGGTATACAGCCCGTAACGTAATGAAGCCGCCGAACGCGCCGGCAGCCTCGACCTGATGGTTATTCAACTATCGTTCCTCGATAGCTTAAAGATTAAATGGTTCGATTCAATTTCACTTCGAAATTCGGTTTAGTAACATAATCCATGTAATGCGTTTTCCCATCGAAATCTAGATAAGCTTGATAACGTGTACGGATAGCTGGGGCTGTAATCATATCAAGCGCGTGGTCCTTTTCAACCCAACGGCAATCTGATGTCTCTTCAGACGTACATAATTCCCCTCCAACGGGCTTACAGATAAAGTCCAACATCACTTTCGTTGGAACATCAGTAACACCGTCATGCCATTTATGAATTCCTGTATTCGAGAAGACTCCAAATAAATTCGAGACAACCACTTCTATACCGCTTTCCTCTTTTATCTCTCGAATCAAAGCATCAATTAGGTTTTCACCTACTTCTACTTGTCCCCCTGGGCACACCCAACCGCCATGTTGAGTCTTAACTAATAGAATTTCTCCTTGTTCATTTTCCACAATTCCGCTAACAGCCACAATATGAGTTGGCCATGCCATGAGCATTCCTCCATGTCACTCTGGTTAAATAATGCACGACCTATTCTACCACATATTGGAACTAATCTGCCCGTTAGTTGAACGAAGGCAGCTGATCATTCGCTCTGACCAGCTGCCTTCGTGTTTTTTTGAGCTAACGTTTCCCGTTAGTTTAATCATCAACTTGGGCTGATACTAAAATTGATAAGCCCCTTGCTTCTCCATAATCCCAAATTTTCACCCATGGATATGTTCCTGAGGGAAGCAAAAATGTCCTTATTTCAAGTGGCTTAATATTGTCCATATCACACTTAATGCCGCTTATCTCCGTGCCAGGGTGAATACTGATTAGTCTTCCAGTGTCATTATAAAATTTAAATTTCATTCGACTCACTCCAATTTCTATAAGCACCATAATAATATATATTCCACGAAATCACTCAACTCTCCTGCCCATTACTTCAATGAAAAACAGACCACCGCTGTGATCTGCTCTGTTCAACTATCGTTTCCCGTTCGACTGCCTTTAACTACACACCGTCATTCTTCGTCTAATCATATAAAATCAGCCCGCCAAAAAAATCATTATAGTCCACATACTCATCGCCCATGGTGTACCAGATTTCTCTGCCCGTGCTCGTCTGAAGCTTGATATGTCCGAGCTTATCGTCACCGAGGAATTTCACGTTAGCGCCGGGTTCCAGCGAAGAGACATCTTCCGTGCCATCTTTACGAGTTTGCACGGTAATTTCCTTTTTGATCTTTAAAGGCGTCGGTGGATCCATTGGATAAAAATCCTGTTGCTCTTCATGGAGCATATGACCGGCATCCAGCCGGAATATCACGTTACGGAACCAGGTTTGGAAGTCCTTGCTTTCTTCTGCGCTAATTACGCGCCCATGACCGTCAAACATAGAGATGTGTGCTGAAAAATCGGGAAGCTCACCAATCTGCTTGAGGGTCTGTCCATCATAGAGGTAGAAAGAGGTTGCTCGTAGAAAGTCCATCTGCGAGTCCATTTGAAGCGCAATCTCGAAATACGGATCGTCGATATCCAAATCGACAATATCAAGATAAGGAAGCAACTCGCTGTCCACCTCTAACGTGATGTCGTTCACCTTCAGCTTGAAGGCGTGCAATTCCGTGTCCGGCGGGATTAACTGGATCTCTTCATCGCGACCATCCCCGTTTAGGTCCACATTCATTTTCTTCTGTTTAAAGCCCGCATCGCCAGTGTAATCCCGCAGATGGAAGTCATCCGTATGGGCAGGTTCGAGCTTATAGGCTGCATATTTGGCTTCATAGGTTCGAAGAAACGCAACGTTCTGCTTCTCTATCGGACTGAGCTCCTCTTTGTAGGCAGCGTCTGCATGATACCAAGGCTTGGTCGTAAAATAATCCCGCAAATCCTTCCGCTTAAATTCGTACCCGTGCCTTGCATATATCTCGTTACGCGCGAGCTCCAGAATGCGGCTGTCCAGACTACCGACCTGATTTGGTGTCAGTAGCTTGGCGGCGCTGTCCTTCAGAATATACTCCCGTATTCCAGCAGTGGTAGGAGTAGCAACCGTCTCCCTTACCGCAGGTGGCTTACTGGCCGCGCCTTCTTCGACTTTCTCCTCTTTCGCCGACACACAGCCAGAGACGATCAATGAAAGGGTGATTACCCCATAAACAAACCGAAACTTCCGAAAATCCATCTTGCATACATCCTTTTCGCCTTTTGAATTCAATTACCACTAAGTGGACTCCGACGAATAGCTGGCAAACACAGAAACAAAGTGCAACTGCCGGATGCAAACTGCTCCGTGTTCGTTCAGCTATCGTGTCCCGTTAGTTGAACGTTAGTTGAACGCTAGGTGCAAAGTTAATTGTTAATAAAGTAAAGTTAGTTGGAAAGACCTGTTTTCTAATCGAATTTAGGTTACTCAAGAAACTCAAGACGATTTCCGAATGGATCTTGTAATAGAAACGCTTTATCCCTTCATCTGATCGTGCATCGTCTGCAATCACTTGAATGTTCTTCTGAATCAAATATTCTCTTAATGCATCAATATTCTTAACATAGAATGCTGGATGAGCCTTTGTAGCTGGGACGAAATCTTTTTGAACTCCGATGTACCTGATGGGAACCGCACTGGAACCAAATACCGCCTCGCTTCATCAATATTTCAGGCTTAGGGATCTCTGCCCAACCTAACAAGTCAGCAAAAAAGTTTCTTGCATCCTGTTCGCAACCTTCAGGGGCAGCTAATTGAATGTGATCAATTCCAACGTACTCATAAGACATAATACTCACCTCTTCGTTAGTTTCATCAGATAAAACTATGTTCTATTATATAATTTTACACTTTTACCCAGTGTAGATCCACCAATTTTTTACTGCTTTATTCAAACTATCCTGCCCGTTAACGAAACAATGGAGCAGCTGCCGTCGGCAAACTGCTCCAAGATGCATTGAACTATCGTTCCTCATTAGTTTAATGACGCATGAATCCAAATAATTGGAAAATTTTCATTTTAACCTAACCATTCTTTAAAATCATGTACTCTCCAGTCGTCTTTATTGATTAGCCTCTCATCTGCTAAAACAACTTCAATTGCGTGTCTAATTAATTCTTTTCCTTCCAATTGAATACCTTCCTGTAAGTCGGTCAATACACCATCACATAAAAAAGCAAGCGTTGCAGCTGAATACCATCCCATCCTAAATTCAAAACTATCCTGAGCACTTATGTAAAAACTTATTTCAGTGTCCGCTTCTTTAAGTTTCTTCTCAATTGAACTCAGCGGTTTTTGTTTGCCAAATAACTTTGAGAAAAAGGCTACCTTCTTACCCTTTTCTTCAATACGACTAATAAACAATTCAAATCCTGTCATTATTTCGATATTATTCAGATTTCTGTTCGGGCAATTATAGATGACAACCTTGAAAGGAAGAAAACCTGAATGATTATTGAATGAAAAACCAGGATGTACTTCTACATCCATATTAAGTTTTCTTATTTCAGACAACCAATCTGGTATTATGCTGTCATTTAATCCCTTTAGCTTGACAGTGAGATCGTAACTCAAATAATTCTCTCCTTCTTATGGATTTCTGTAACGAGCTATCATTATTTGTTCAGTTTACATAAGTTTCCTTTTTCGGTATACAACTCCGCTAAACTGCCCGTTACTTCAATGAAAAAAGAAGAGCAAGCTACCGCGGTAACTGCTCCAAGTTTCGTTGAATTATCGTTTCCGTTAGTTCAAGAGTGCTACATTTGTATTGCATTAATCGGTTACCGTCAGGGTCTTCTAAAATGAAGATATTGTTTTCTAATATCTCGTTATGAATCACAATTGGGACGCGATTTTACTTTCGGCAGATAAAGACCAGATCATGGTGGTCTGCGGTAGCTGGTTCATCTCTGAAGTCTCCAAAGATCTGGATGTCGCTGAAGCCCGCGCGCTCAAGCATCAACACCAACTCGTTCTTCGTAAAGTCTTCCACCATTTGCGTGTGAACTTCTTCCTTAATAAGGTTCTCTTCGTGCCACAGCCGAACTCGCATCTGACGGGTGGCGACGTTCTCCAAGGGATCTGTCTTAAGTGTCCGGGCAGCCATTTCCAGCTCCATGCCGTCGGCCAGGCGCTGGCGCTCGCTGGATGCGGGCCATTCCTGGGGTTCAGCCCGCCTGTACTCAGGCAACCTCGCCAGCCAAGCGGGCGGATCGTTCCATCGCACCGCATAGTTGAATGCGAACGTGCCGCCTGAACGTAGATGCTCGTGGCAGCGCTGCATGGCCTGCATAGTCAGACGATGCTCTCCGCCGAGACCAATCACTCCGCAGGCAATTATCGTCTTATAGCGCTGTGGCAGATCCAACTCATGCATGGCCTGCGCATAGAGCCGGGGTGAAAGGCCATGCTTTGCTGCTCGCTCCTGGCAGACTGCAAGCATATCCTCGGAGTAGTCGCAGCCATCCACATCCAGACCAGCCTGCAAAAAGTTGAGCAACAAGCGTCCACTGCCGCAACCCAGATCAAGCGCCGGTTGTCCGGACGTCTCGATCAGCTTCTTGTAGTAGGTCCCTTCCGGACCAGCTTCCGTAGCATTCGCCCACGATTGCGCGACAAGGCCATAGTGCCATATTTGGGGTCGTTGCATACTTTGTTGACCTCCTTCTATTCCTCATTGGGAAGTTGCTCTCGTGAGTCGCACCTTATTATCTCGCTGAGTAAAACAGGGAAAATTACACATACCTCAGTTTACTAAACAAATCACATTTGTTGCGGGTGAAAATCGCTATAAATTGAATTATCCTGCCCTTTAGCTTAATGCTGGATTTCAATATCGTGACCCTTACACCATTCAATTACTAATTCCTTTATCTTTCTTTCTTTGTAGTCATACCATTGTTTATCAACACCTTGTTCAATAATGTTATCTTTGAATCTTCGGAATGCTCCTCGCCCTTGAATATCTACAAACAGTTTTTCTCGAATTTTTTCATCCTCTAATGCCCCAATAAAATCTTCCATGAGTTCATATTCATTGAAGTCGTTTCTTAATGTAAAGTCGATGTAAATTCCATCATCATCTTCAAGAATCTGGATTGCTTTTGCGATGTTCTCTCTTTGCCATTCAGGAAATTTTTCGAGTGGCTTTTCATCTTCAGCCGCTCCAATTTCTTCTCTTGTTAGCATAAAAACTTCTCCTGTTGCTGAATTAATGTATGTAAAAGTATCGTCTATTTGCATCTCAATTTCACCAACTAAATCAATTAACTTAACTGGTTTCTTAGCCTTCATATTCGATTTCTCCCCTTATAATTACATCTTAATTAACATCCTGTCCAAAAAAAACAAATCGGCTACCCTGGACGAGAAAAAACTCCAGACTGCCGCTGCAGATTGAACTACCGTTCCCAGTTAGCGCAACGACTAACTCTGTTGAATTTCGTGTTCCTCAACATAAAGCGGTATCAGAGAAGGCGAATCGTACCTTATCGCGGTCTTTAAACGACAAAATGGTGCCGATAGCCATAGCCCATAGCTGCAACGAAATAATGAGCCTAATCCGACAGTGCCCGCATGATGTTGGATTTCGCCTCTGCCGTAATCGCTTCATTCCTGTCATCGACCGCTTGCATCAAGATCAGTACGGGGATGTATACCGCGATCAGCCGCGCCAGCAGCTTCGTTTCCTCGTCCGCTCCTCCGTAAGTTTCGAAAAACACGCCGCGAGCGTATGGTGGTAAAAAGCTGTAAGCAACGCTCAAATCGCAAGCCGGATGGCCTACGCTCAGATCGCCCCAATCAATGATGCCGGAAATGATCCCGTTCTCATTCACAAGCATATTTTTGAAATGAAGATCGCCATGTAGCAGTGCATTCACCGCCTCGACACGGTCCGTTTGCAGCCTGCTAATATACGCTTCGATCACACCGGACTCCTCCGGCGACAAGTGTTCAACCACCTTCGATAGAAAGCCCTCCAATTTCACTTTGCGCGATGCTATGTCCGTCAAGCTTCGATGATCTTGCTGAACTCCGCACTTCAGCGCCGCCTGCACCGGAAACTCATGCAATCTCCGCAAAAATTTCGCCAGCGTCTCTGCCGATAAAGCCCGGCGTTCTTCCGTCAAACCGATGGGGAAATCTCCTGGCACGTAGGCATAGCCAAGAAATGGTGCCGGGTATTCGTCACTTGCTTCGCCATAAAACAACGGTTTCGGATAGGGGATGGTCATATATGCCTCCAGCTTCGGCAGCAGCTTCCCTTCCATACGAATCGAGCCAACTGCAATCGTTCTTCTTGGAAACCGGAACACGTACTCGTCACCGATGAGAAAAACCGTATTGTCCCAGCCCCAGCCCAATCGCTTCACTTGCTTCGATGACAGCTGAGGGAATTGTCTGCCGATCAGCGTCCGCGCCTGCTCTTCGTTAACCTCCCACTCCGCATCCCATACATTCGTTCCTCCCATGAAATGTCTGCCTCCTCGTTCCTTACTTTATTTAGACGTTTACATTCCCTGGAAGTTACGCATAACTGCCCGTACTTCAACGACAAACAGCAGCCGAATGTCTTTTCGGCTGCCGTCGTGTTGTATTGAGCTATCGTCTCCAGTTAGCTTAAGCCCCTTGTGTTATTGCCAATTCAAGATAATATCCTTTAGTTCAATCAGAGTCTTGATTCGATAGCTGGCTTTTGTGAAGTCATGTGTTTTTGTGAAGTCATTATGTACAATAGCACAGTCGATACCAGCCGCCACGGCTGAGTTCAACCCTCTGTTTGAATCCTCTACAACCAGGGTCTCTTCTTTGGTAGCTCCGAAACGCTCTAAGCCAGTCAAGTATGGTTCCGGGTGCGGCTTGGTGCGCTCGTAGTCTTCACGAACAAGGACGAATTCCATGAATTGTCTAATCTGACGCTTTTCATGAATAAGTTGAAAATCCGCACGTTTTGCAGTTGTCACGATCGCCATGCGGACGTACTTTGACAGCTCGGCTAGAGTTTCAACTACGCCTTCGATCTCTATAGCTTCTGTTCTTAGATATTCCTGATAATAGACGTTGCGGATCTCACGCTGCTTGCTGATGGTCTGTTCATCAATACCTGCCGCCCTAGCTTGGGACCAAGTGCCCAATGACTGGGTCATATCGCGAAGGTATTGATCTTTATCCAAAGTAAATCCAATATCAGCCAGAGCGCGTGCACCCGCTTTGTAGTACCAGAATTCCGTATCAACCAGAACACCATCATGATCGAAGAGTATGTACTTTTTCATTGTTTCGTTCTCCTTTGTCAACTGCGGCAACCTTGGTGGCCTTCAAGTATTTTATATTGTCCTCCAGCCTGCCAACCCTCTGTACAGATTATTTTTATTGCCCTAACAATGTTTTATAATAGGCCCTTCGAAAGTCCGCTGATTAATCGGGCAATCCTTTCGCTTGAACATCTCAGATCCTTGGACTTAAATAAGCTATAATAAGAACGATGAACAAAGAACTTGTTAAACGAGGAGAACTTATGAATCGTCACGATTTTCTACCCATCATACTTGGCAGCGATGAGAACGCCTACGGTAATGTCAGACTTATCCACGAAACCTACGAGGTTAAACCGCTACTGCTCTGTACGCGGTTGTTGATTCCAACCATGCATAGCACTTTGTTCGAACTCGTCCAAATTGACCGCTTCGACCAAGAAGACGTATTCCCCAATGCGTTGTTGTCCATCTTGGAGAAGTATGCCGAACCAAATAGGAAATTGATCGTCATTCCTTGTTCAGATTATTATGCGGGGATGTTATCGCGCCATTATGACAAGTTCAAAGGACTGGTTGCGAATCACTTCTTATCTGACAAGTTGCTGGAAACGCTCGATACAAAAGATAAGTTCTATGCCTTGTGCGAACGATTCGGTTTAGACTACCCAAAGACGATCGTTTGTGAACCGCACGAACGCGAAAACGCTTTAGATCGCATGGATTTTCAATTTCCGATTGTAGTAAAGCCCGAGAATAGTAATGCGTTTGAATACCTTCATTGTCACTTTGAAGGTAAGAAAAAGGTGTTCTTTTTTGACAAGCGAGAAGATTATTTGGCGATGATCCGTAATATGAATACATCCGCTTATATCGGGAAATTGATCATCCAAGAGTTTATTCCGGGCGGCGGCAGTGCCATGCGTGTAATCAACAGCTACTCCGATGATCATGGAAACGTTAAAATGATGTGTCTCGGCCAGCCCGTACTCGAAGAGTACGCACCGAAAACGCTCGGAAACTACGCCGCTATCATAAGCCGCTTCGATATGGACATTTATGCAAAGGTCAAGGCATTCTTGGAAAACATCGGTTATGTCGGATTTTCCAATATTGACATGAAGTTCGATAGCAGGACGGGCAAATATATGATGTTTGAAATCAATCCGCGATTGGGTAGAAGTAGTTTGTTTGTCCGGGCAGCGGGTTTGAACATGATTGAAGCGCTCATGGATCAAGTCGTTTACGGCAAAGAAACCGATTGCGTGTATGGGCAAGTTTCTGCGCTGTGGACGAATGTGCCAAAAATGGTATTAAGGCGCTACATCTCCGATCCGGCATTGTCGGCTGAGATCGATCAGCATTATAGACAGAAGAATTTAATCCGTTCGGTCTGGTACAACAGGGATCTGAATCTAAAGCGATTAATCAGCATCACTCGCTATTTTTTCGGTCACGTCAATAACTATAGACGTTATTATTTCGATAAAGAACATGCCTCGTTCGCAAATCTGCAAGGCTAAGCAGATGAATTGAAAAAAGGTAGCCGATCGTTTTGAACTGCACCCAATTGCTAGATGGTGTCTAATAATTGGGGTGCAGTTCAGTTCTAACCTGCTGCCTTCTTTTTGTTAAACTATCGTTTCCCGTTAGTTGAATAAAAAAAGGTGAGATACAACGTTTACTTTGGGATTTTGAAGATTGGAATACTCTTGTCACCCTGATTTTCGCATTTATCAAGTGTATATACATATGAGTCTGATTTTTCACTCACGCTAATATTCTTGCACTGATAAACCTCTTTTCCTTTCTCTGCACTCATACCATCTCTTGTGTTATCAACTGTCCACGTAATCTCTTTCCCATTAGAATGTACATCATATATCCAGTACCCACCATCAATCACTGGTGGGATTAACATGAGATAGTCTCCATCGCCATTATTATGTCGTTGAACCAACTCATTCAGTCTACTAACGTCCTTTTCATCGAATCGAGTCAGGATAGTGTCTTTTGTATCATTTCGTTTCGATGAACCATTTTGCGTAAGAGTTACGGTTAGAACAATAACCAACAGCGCGATAACTCCAATTAAAACACTGATTATCAACTTAGTTTTCAAATAAGATAGCCCCTTAAAAACTTAATAACTACATTGTGCATGCATATTGACGCATAATGTTCATCAAAGTTGCACTATACTGCCCGTTACTTCAATGGACAACGGCAGCCGATCGTGACCAGCTGCCGTTGCATCTTCATTCAGCTATCGTTTCCTGTTAGCGCAATAAAGTTCTGCTCACTACGGCGGTGTTGTGAAAATGCTCTAAATTCAAAACGGAAAAGCATTAGCCCCGTCGAAGAGAGGGGATTTCTTCCTAATGTCGAAAGTATGATCGATATACTTACCAAAGGAGGCATTCCGAAACATCCATGAACGAAAAACGACACTCACCATCCATTCATTCTCCGAAAAGATTGCTTATTATCGACGGTATCCCCGGCTCCGGCAAAACGACGGCGGCGATCCGCATTCATAACCGGTTGACAGCGCAAGGTGTACGCGCAAGATGCCTGCTCGAGCAGGAAGAAAATCACCCTTTGCTGCCGCCCATGGAGCAGTACTATGCATTGAATACCACAGAAGGCGCCAACGCCTTCATCCGGCAGCTAGTTGACCGGTACGGCCGGTTCGTCGAGGAGCAGTTAAGCAGCCCCGATGACCTCGTCATTATCGAAAGCGTCCTTTTCCAGGACATTGTCAGCGTCTCGCATATGCAAGGCATGAATATCGCGCAACTCCAAAGTTTTACCGAATCGCTGCAACTGATGTTGATTCCGCTGAACCCTCACCTGATCTACTATTACCACACCGATGTCGAAGGGCAGTGGCGGTACATATGTGGCATTCGCGGCAACGAATGGGGACCGGTCTCCTTTCAATCGGACGAAGATTTCATTCAGGCTGGCAAGGTGTGGAGCGCAAGCCAGGCATTCGTACGCTCGGTCGTCGATGCGTGGCCGATCCCGAAGTTGATCATTCAAAACAATGATTATACTTGGGAAGAGTATGACGCGCGAATAGACGGCTTTGTGTCGGAATCGTTACTGAGCGTAAGAGACGGCGAGCGGAAGGAGCCCGTTTTCCCGCCCGAATAAACGGTTTGCGCTCATCGTAACGGCAATCATTCCAAGAATCGATTATGAACATACGACCAAATGAAAAAGGGCTGGCCCGAATTCGCTTTGAGTATCCCGTTACTTCAATGAAAAAGCAGACCACGTTGTGATCTGCTCTGTTCAACTATCGTTCCCCGTTAGCTGAATATCACTATGAATGCATCATCATAAATCTAATTCATACGCAAAGTAGTACACGAGACATAGGATTGCCCCTGCAACAGGCAGCCAAATTTTTGGAGCCCGCAACTTGTTATGTTTGAAGTAGGCAAAACAATTAAGTACCAACCCAACTACTGGGATAATCCCAACTTTGTAGAGCACGATGCTTACTAACCCGATGCAAAAGCCGACCCAAGAAAGTGTAGGTGCTTTTGACGGTCTTAACGGTTTATATGATAAAGGTTCCATATATCACACTTCCTTTCAGCAGCGCCGTGTTTTTATTGAGAATAACGGCAGCCTATATGCCGGCTACCGTATCTTTGTGTTTATTGAGTTATAGTACCTGTTAGCTAAACAAAGGATGGTCTAGAAACTCACAGTTTTGTTCATCCGCTTCGCTGAAATCAGGTAAAGAAAAAGAACCACACCAAAAAGGTTCCAAACACTAGGTATTGACGCGACACAAAGATAAAGTCCATAAGGTATGGACCAAACAAACACAATATACATTAAGGTTCGATTATTCCTAAACGAAGTTACAATACCCAAAAACGCTGGGAGAATCAACGTTGCAATAATGATTAAAAGCGTGTCGTTACCTATTGGTGTACTTGAATACGGATTCCAAAACAAAAAAACACAACACAATACGATGCATCCTACGGAAGCAACCAATCCGAGAAAGGAAACTTTCATTAACACACTCCTTTTAAATAGTTGAGCAAAGGCAGCACTTAGAACGGATGCCTTTACTGTTTAGCTGATTGAATTGAATTAACGTTCCCAGTTAGTTTAATCATTTATTACGATTCGACGAGGAATTTATTCAGTAGAAAAAAAAAGTTCTCTACTAAAATTGGTCAGACTTGCTACGGGTTGCAAACAAGTTCTTTCTATGTATCTGCTTCGACATCATTATGTCGTAACCAGACTAGCGAAATATCGTTCTCTCTCAACGCATAGTCCTTGAGATTTTTTATCAACTTCATACCGATCTCAGGAATCGGATACTCGGCGTAAATCGTAATTTCGATTGGGCGGTTGGAGTACTTAGGATACTGTTCGTCCATATTGCCGCTCTCGACAAAATCCAGATAACGATATACTTTCGTCTGCATCAGCCCTAAGTGGGATTCAACATCCGACCAGTCCAAATCATCGACAATAGAAAGTCTTGTCGTATTCGAGGGCATATGTATGGATATGAAATCAATTAAATCCAGATTGGTGATTGCCAGGAAATTCTCCATCCTTTCAAAAATACCAGAAAAATGACCTTAATCCTTTTCAGTAAAGACATAACCGATTATCCAGCTCGAAAGCTTAAAGATAAAAAGGAACAGCTGCCACGGCGGTAAACTGTTCCCTGGATCGCTAAACTATCGTTCTCCGTTAGTCAAATAGGGTATATGGGTACATCCTAATATTTCCAGCAACGAATAATGGTCGACAAACATCCAATGCACGATAAGCCGAGCGTTCTAAGTATGCCAAAATCTCTTCGAACGAAAAAATGCTCAACTCTTGCTCAACGTATTCAATTGGATAGTTAAAGTCGTCCAGTGCATGTTTCTTTAATTCTAATACATTCTTCTCATCAAGTTCATCAATACTCGGTATGTACACAGCGGAATTTAGGGCTTCGTAAAGTCCATCAGAAGCATATTTTTCATTTAGCTTCGCATTGCACAATCGAAAGTCTTGGTGATAACGCTCGTACAGTGTTAGGTCGTTCTTTAGCCTCTCTTCAAAACCACTAAAATAAGACTTCATTGCCCAAACTTCATCTGCAACTAAATGGGTTAAATAACCCAACATGAAAGGCTCAGTGATACGCTCCTTATATTTCATGATAAACCGACCGTACTCCCATCGCCTGTTGACGCCATACTTAAATCGATCTCCTACGAAATGCGTATCGTTATTTTCTGATTTTGCATCTGGTGCTATCGCTCCAAGGAGCATTTCACCACGTTGCTTGATTGACAACTCCTTGCATACAAAATCTGAAATCAACAAATGCATAAACCTAGACCCCATTCAATCATCCCCTTTATTTTAATTCCAACTGTCTTATGCAATAATAGTACCACATATTGGAAATTGAAGTTCAACAAATCTGCCCATTAGCGTAACGAAAAATGGAACAGCTGCCGCTGGCAAACTGCTCCAAAATGCGTTCAACTAACGTTCCCCGTTAGCTTAGCGACCAACAGACTACAAATTCATTCGATATACTCCAGCCTCACCGAGAAAATCTTTTCTGGTCAATCCTTTTTCTCCAAGCAATATCCGATAATTCGTTATCGTGCCATCATGTGAAATAATGAATATTTTTTTGTAGCTTTCCCCGATCCAATCTAATAACCGAGTAGCATAGCCTTTAAAAATATCTTGTTCGATCCTATTGATTCCATCTTTCCAGCAATCCAAATTGAAATCAAGAATCTCAGTATCTCTATACAGATTTGTAATTTCAGTTTTAGAAAGGATGTGATCACAAGCTAAAAAAGGAAGTTCGGGGTTCTGGGGAAACATTCTCGGACCAACAAATGGAGAGATAATGAAGTTTATACCGTTTTTTATAATACTTGCCGTCTCAATAGTACGTTTAGTTGGACTTACAAGAACTAAATCATCAGGATCAATTTCAATTTCACTTCGTAGTTGCGTCACTTGAAATTTTCCGTACTCCGTAAGACGAGGATGCAGAGTGTTCAACCGATTTGGATAATCGTTGAGATGTTCTCCATGACCGTGCCGAATAAAGATGAATTCCATTTTCCGCCTCCAACATCAAATTCCATATTAGGTATTTCTCTGATGCTATTAAGTAATCCTGCCCGTTAGTTCAACGAAGTCCAGTCAGTCGGGTCTGTTTGCGCCTTTATTATTTAATTTCCCAGCCTATTGTCGGGAATGAGATCAAGTTCTTGTCAATTTCGGTAATGGGATCAAGTTCTTGTCATTTGGTTTTGACAAGAACTTGATCCCATAAATACAAAAAGCCGCGATTTTCGCGGCCTTTAATGAGATAATGTTCTTGTCACCCGACATTACGATAAGAAATCAGATACTCCTTTTCCTCCAAATTATTCCGTTTATTTTAATCAATATTCGATCTTATACGACAATCTTCCTGCAAAACATGGATATTGCGGCAGAGATTCGAATTGACGGTTGCCTGAAGTGTCACTGCTTCAAGCCCTCGGACTCTAGCATTCTGAGACAACTACCAAGTACATTTGCTGAATAAGAAGCTGCGGTGGTAAATGCTCCTTTTCTCGGTATGAAAATTGCTCATTGAAAAGTCGATCGATTACTCTATCAGAACCACAATGCTAATGGAAAGAGCCACCTCGAACATGAGGCGGCTCCGAAAGCTAATTATATTGTTTAGCCCATTAATAGGTAATGGTCCCCTGCATATACTAAAAAGAGTAATTGCAACTTTCGTATTAGCTTTCTTCCACTATAAACAATAAACTGGCAATGCGAACTTATACTTCAAATCAACCCATCGTTTCTCAATGTGTGAAGTATTTCTAATTTCTGAAACCAGTTGCTCTAAAATCATCTCCAGAAATTTCAGATGAAATCATATCAATAAATTGATATAAGGATTTATTAATAAACTCTGAAAGCAACCAACCATGTTGACTGGCTAAATGTGCATCTAATCTGTTAGGATCATATCTAGACATTTCACTCAATCTATGCATAGCAGCAAAAGTGAGAACCAATGAATTCTTATTAATAATTCCCGTTGTCAGATTAGTCCTCTTAAAATACCACAATTCGTTTGTGCTATATATGTACACAAATTTTTTTCTGATTGTTTTATAATAACTTTTGAAGGAATCAAGGTTTGCTTCATTATTTTTACTTGACCAATTAAAAGCTTCTCTACTGCGTAAGTAATAGGCAGCTGTCTTGTAGTAGTCATCCTTTTCGAATGCATCTATATTGGATAACGTTCTTGCGTTTGAATCCCCCTCTTCTAATTGAAATTCCAACCAGCTTTCATTACTATCTCTATCAAAAACGAATCGCGGTTTTACAATAGGAATAAACAACTCAGCTTCACTATTAAAAGTAAGTTTATATGCTCGATGAATATACTCTAGATTATATAAAATACTTTTCAGTGTATGTGTTTCTGGGAAAGATTTTGTTTTTGAACGATTAGTTAAAAAGTCTTTTAATTCACGTTCAAATGTCTGATGATCGTGTTCCGATACATAAGATCTGGTTCTGTTAAAAACCTCTCTAGCAAGCACTGCAGCTTGATTATTTCCGAGTATATTTACATTCCTTTGCGTAAAGTTAATAGGTTCATCTAAGTATTCACATAAACCAGCGAGAACACCTTTTTTATGAATACTAATATGTTCATTTTGTAACTTAATTTGACCAGCTTCATGTTTTCCTGATATTCCATGTTGCAAATCGAAATTAATACGTTTGTATGTAAGTAGCGCTTTGGTAGCATTCAAAAAACAATAATATGTAGTTAACGGTTTAGCAACTAAATCTAGATTTTCTGTTGCTGTATAGAAATTTTTTGCTTGATTCCAATAGTTCACAGCTTCATGACAATGTTCTTCTTTTCCTGAACGCAGAAACAGCTCGATATAATGCCAATGAGAGTCTGTTAGCACAGTTTTTCTGTCGAATTCAGGGTAAACTACTGTTTTTCTTAGAACCAAATCTCTTTTATTATATTTAGAGCATGGTCGCTCTACCGAAGGCTTGCTAGCTTCTTTCAATTCTGAGACTTGCTTTTTAATCTTTTGTTGATTTTCTTCTAAAGAGCTAATTTTTTTAGAAAGTTTATTTATCCTCTGTTCAGACACCTATACCGCCCCTTTAGTAAAATAAGAGAACCTCTGATTATAAATACCCTCTCACAGAAATAACTCATGTCCACACCAAATTAAGGCGAGTTAATCAACAATGAGAGGATTAAAAAAGCTCAGCCATTACCGGCCAAGCTTGAACTCAAATCGAATAGCTTTATATCATTACCAGCATTGCAAGAGTTCTATCAGCGTGATATGTGCCAAAAATTATCCGAGTAAGTTAAGACGTTCATCTATAAAACCAGCAATTTGTTGTGGGGAATACTTAGTTCCATCTACATAACCATCCGTACTGAATACACCATCAACATGTCCTGCATCGAGCCGTACATACATAATCTTGTCAATCGATTTGTCCATAATCATCTCGCGAACTGCTCTAAACTCAAGCCCACACCATTTTTTCTCTTGATACTTTTCACACAAGAATACCACAATAAGTTTTGAACGATTTCTGTAAATATCCTGTAAAAGGGTATCTAATGATGGTCTTGCCAGTTGACCAACATAGTTATTATCGTAAAAGATTCCGTCTTGATCTATTAACTTTCCAACCTCATTTACAACTTGTTCAACTACATCACGCGACTCACCTGCAAATGTAAAAGAGACGTCAAAGTAATGTTTCGTTATGTCAACAGGCTTGCTTTTAATTCCGTTAAAACGAATTCCGACCTTATTTAATTCATCGTAAAGATTTACCTTTTTTATGGCCCAATGAGTTCGGTTTAGCTCCCAGTTCTTTATATCTAACTCAAATTGCAATTCGTGTAATGTAGCTAGCGATAGCACTTCTAGCTTTTGAAAAGTAATTTTAACACCAACCTGTCGCACTAAAATATCTGTAATGTAACCAATACTAGCATCCTTTTGGCAATAGTCTTCATATGCAAAAATACATGGAAGTTTCTTAAGTTCACTAATTTCTTCTTTGCCCAACTTACCGAACTTTTCAAAAACATCCTTATCGGTATATTCACGTAAACAACGATCTACATCATATGTTTTCGTATCTGAATCCCAAGCAGTTTCATCACCTGATATAAAAAGATTATATAGAGCTACCGCCATCAATATGTCGCTCCTTACCAATTACAAAGTATAAAAAAATTCCATTTTCCATTAATGAGGGAACTCATTCCATTCTCGACCATCAAGTAATCTTCCGTTTTTGTGTTTCATTACCCCACCCCACTGCTTGAAAAAGAACGGAACCTCAGCAGTTTGGCATTGATTTAAAATTGATCGAACCCAGTCTGAGTCTATTGGTCGCGCACCTGGACCAGATTCTCCTCCTACAATTACCCAATGAATATCTTGGAGATTCATAGCTTCCAGCTCACCAATTAGTGGTTCGCACGATAAAAATCGCACTCTCGCAGGAACTCTCCTAAGTTCATCAATCCTTCCTACAACACGAGAATTTTCAACACTTGTACCCATCCAGATATTATTTGACCAACTTAAGCGATGTGCCATTTGAACAGCTCTCTGTGGTCTCTTTGTTAGAATCTGATAAGTATGTAATGGGGTTTCATTCATTACTTTGAATACCCGAACAATAAACTCTTCAGATATTTCTTCGTGAAATAAATCAGACATTGAATTCACAAAAACCTTTTTTGGTTTTTTCCATGAATAAGGTAAAGATAGTGCATCAAAATGTTCCTGTGGTTCAAAGCCTTTAGAATATCGCGGATTCCCCATTGCCTTTAGTCGTTTAGCCATGCGCTCAGCATAACAATTCTTGCATCCTTCACTGACCTTACTACAACCAGTCGTCGGATTCCATGTCATGTCTGTCCATTCAATCTTCGTTTCAGACATTTTGTCTCCATCCTTACTTTTCACTACTAAAAGAGCGTTAGTTGTTCTTCAATAGTCTCTAATTGAGTTACTTTATCCTTAATTAAGACAATTTCTATCGATTTCCACTCTTTAATTTTTTTGTTAAATGGCTTCCTTCTATTGGTGCCATCTTGATTAATGACTTTTATAATTTTTTCTTTCCACAACTCATGTAACAGTTCACAAATGACAACGTGAGAAACTTGTATCTCTTGCAGTGTCATGACAAAAATCCTATGTAACAGAATAGGTTTTCCGAGTCCAAAGTTGTTATTGATAAAATCTACAAGCTGCTGCTTAGAGTATTCCAAGTAGGTTTGGTCAATTAACTCTAGATCAAACAAGTCGATTTGCCCACCATTTAGCTCTTTTTCAAAGATATTCTTGTGTTGCTGAGCTTTGACGAAAGATTCTCTCATTTCTAAAAGCGCACGTTCATTATGAGAGCAGTGTACCATATGAAAATATATAAGGTCTGCATGTGGTGATTTAGGATCCTTACATTGAACTCTTTGGCTTACTACAAATAAACCACGCTCTCTAAGCTTTGACTTGTAAAACAAGATAATTGCTTCCTCAAGCTTCACAGAGCCACCATATTCAACAACTTCATTATAGCTATCGGCACCTAGAAACCTCAAAATAAACGGTTGCTCTTTATCATATCGAATAAACCGCACGATATTATAGGTCATAAAGTTAATAAGTACTTCTTTTCGAAATCGTCTACTTCCCTTAGGGTAGAAGAGAAGGTCGATCACATGATCGAATGAAAAGTCCCTCGCGCCATAAAATGGGTCAACAAACCAAAAGCAAGCACAATTCTTAAGAGCTTCTCTAAGCAAAACGTTTTTGCTTTCAACCAGAAAATTCCCATGGAGATTTTGAATACTCACTGTAGTGGAATTTTTCTTTCTGAGCTCTTCCAACTTAATAAAGTTCCCTTCATTGTGCTCAATATTAATAATATGAAATCGAAGAGGCTTAAGAGGATATTGTTCATTAAAGCTCCGTTGAACCTTCTCCATCTCTTCTAATGCAATAAGTGGCGAGCCAAGGTCACCATCAAGAAATTCTCCTCGCCCCGCGAAGCCATCAATATAGTAAATATCTTCTTGATTATTGTGGAAGCTTGCATCCGCTAATATTCTAGACCAGTTTTCTAAATAGAACTGAAGAATGTGATGCTTTAGTCGAGTGTGGTTAGATTTCTCTAGCCAGTGTTCATGTTCATTTGACATAGGCAATCAATCTCCTGCGGCTTATTTGTAAAGTTCCGATGGTCATCGAATCAACAGCACCTCAATAATATCAATCTGTTTGATATATAATTATACTCCTATAGTCCCATTTTGGCGATATGTGGAAATTCAATTAAATTATCTAAACGCAGCCTCTATCGCCTAAAAACAATGAGAGTAGAGAAGGATTATGCATGCTTGTATAGCATGCGCAAATGGATTTATCCGACAACATGTAGTCTGAATAGCCGGTCTTGCAGACAGGGGCAATTATGCTCCTGTCTTTTCATTTTCAAAAACCTATTGGAGGTCGAATCATATGAAAGGCAGCTTGCAAAAACGAAATAAATTCTGGTACATCATTGTCGAAACGAAGGATGAGTCAGGGAAACGGAAGCAAAAGTGGATTAACACCAAATGCGAGAAAAAATCGGATGCCGAGAAAGCTCTGCGAGAGGTACTGACGAAGATGGACAACAATAGCTTTGTTCTTCCTCAACGGAAGCTTACATTCACCGACTTTATGCTGGACTGGCTTCATAACGTCATTAAAAGTAAAGTCGAAGAAACCACATGGGAAGGTTACGAGATGGTCGTAACGAAGCATATCGTCCCTTATTTCAAGAGCCGAAACGGTATATTGCTGCAAGAACTACAGCCAATTCACTTGCAAAAGTACTACGAGACAAAATATCAGGACGATCCCGCAACAGGTAAAAAAGGATTGTCCGCTAAAACATTGCGAAGACATCATGCTAACATTAAATCCGCATTGGATTTCGCAGTTCGAATGAACCTGATTCCGTTTAACCCTGCTGATCGAATCCTACTCCCAAAGGAAGAGAAGTACAATGCCAACTACTACTCAGTCGAACAGCTCGAGAAGCTATTTGAGGTTTGTTTGGGTACTCCGATTGAGTCCGCAGTATATATCGCCGCGCATTATGGCTTGAGGCGTTCCGAGGTTCTGGGCTTAAAGTGGGACTGTATCGACTTCGAAGAAAAGACGATTACGATTAAAGAGGTTCGCGTGAAGATCGGTAAAAAGGTTGTCGTGAAGAAACCTAAAAGCGAAAGCAGCCAGCGCATTTTGCCCTTAATGGAAAACATGGAGGAATACTTAAAACAACTTAAAAAGCAGCACAAGAAAAGTAAACTGCTGTATGGAAAAGATTACGTGGAAAGCGGTCTTGTTTGCTCCTGGCCTGACGGTAGCCCAATAAAGACGGAATACTTGAATCACAAGTTCAAAGACATGCTCGCTAAGAACGAATTGCCGCATATTCGATTCCACGATCTCAGGCATTCAACAGCAAGCTACCTCGTCAAACATGGTATTGGATTGAAAGAAGTTCAAATCTGGTTGGGGCATTCCACATTCAACATTACGGCAAACACCTACGCACACATAGACATCGAAACGAAAAAAGATACAGCACAAAAAATTAATGATCTATTTTCAAAAAAAGCAAGGAAGTGTAACCATGAAGTATACTGTCTGGAGGGCATTAAACGATGAAGGACTAACATCAGTACTGCTAGACATTGCAAGAGCTCATGTAAAGCTTGCTTTGGAGTATAGTGGTTCAAACACATTACCTAGCCGCAAAGAGGTCATAAAAGCCGAAATCCAGCGTCCCTCGAACGTACCATCTGAGCCATCAATCTTTCTTCATGAAGTCAGCACGATATGGTCGTGAGCGTATCGGAAACCCCGAATGGAAGTCCAAAAAGAAGCGCCGTTAGCAAAATGTTAGCAAAACCTCTCCATCAACGAAAAAAGGTTCCAGCCTAATTGAGCTGAAACCCTTGATATTCATGGTATTTAAGGATGCCGAGGACGGGAATCGAACCCGTACGGTGGTCACCCACCGCAGGATTTTAAGTCCTGTGAGTCTTTGTCAATCCGCAAAACCACGTGGATACTAGGTTCTGCACTATCTGTACCGCTATAACTCAACAGGATTCATTACCTCAAAGAGCTCGTGAATCCTGTGCGTCTATATCCTTTATAACAGACCAGGAATGGGAACGCTAATTCGCATCCCAATATTATAGTGGTTAGTCGTCGTACTTTTGAAGATTTCTAATGAGACATTCATTTTCGATTTTAACTACTATTTCTAATAAGCATATTTCTTTATCGTTATCCAAGCTATGCATGGTTATGATGGGCTCTAGGGTATCGAAAATACAGTGTTGATATTGTCTTAATTGATGTAGTTCGGCTCTAGTATTTTCCTTATCTGTGCAGGCCATCTCAAATGTCATGTGATAATCAGAAGTGTTGGCCCCTTTTATAGTTAATAAGAACTGACTATGCTCATATTCAAACCAAGTTTGATACATCCCCGCTTGAACCTTTTTCATACGTAAATTTCGGAAAATCATAACAATCACCTCTCATACAACACCGAGTTTTATACTATCGTAAACCATAAGCTTTCGTGATACCGTTATCACCAGTTTAATTGAAAATAATCCAGTCTGAAAGAGTTCGGACGTTGCGACATTTGAAAAATGCTTAATTGATTTGCTTTGGCTATTTCGATGACTTGTGCTCTGTCTTCTGGTTTCATTCTTAGTCCTAAATAAATAACTTGAGGTGCACATTGCTTCAAAATGTATTTATCTGATTCTAAAACTTGTAGATTACCCAACTGGACGTCACCATAAGGCATATAAAGCTTTTTATCATCTTCTTCGCCATTACATTTGACGAAATTTTCTCCATAAGCCAAACGTCTAATATCAGCATCTCTTAGAGTATATATTGACCTCCATTCTTCCTCGTATTTCCACTCTTTTGATTTCATAAACAACAGGTCATCAATTTGCTTCATATCAAGTTGAGCTGAATTGATTCTGTTAGGCTCCTGCTCATATTTGACCTTATCAAAACGGTCACTTACTTGCATGATATCTTGTTTTGCATAACCCACACAAAAGCCAGAATGCGCACTCGCATAATGTGCCCACATAAGAGGATTATCATATTTTTCAGTTACACATAAGATTCTGTTTTTAAATCTTAACATCTCTTTACTATCCTCAGCGAACCTATTGCTAATATCCATTGGCAAATTCGAACCAATTGAGTCCCAATATTCTTGCTCTTCTGGAGTCACATCAAAATAAAAATGTCCCAATCCCTCAAATGGATCATTGAATTTGTGCAGATCATTAAAGCTAACCATGCCTTTGGCTAAGTAATCAAGTGAGTACTTGTTTACCGAGTAATACCTATATAACAAACTCATAAATCTAGCTCCTCAGGGTTAGTATAATCGTATAACTTTTGCAAACCGTAGTGATACAAAAAATTAACTAGCTGGATTATGCCAATATCTCGACTTGTACCATCCGGAAGCTGCAGCACGGAGAACGGATTCTTCTTCGTCATTTGACCGTGTGCTTTGTCACCGACGGAGCCGAGTAGCGCCGACCAGCGGCTGGTCGCTGTGCACATTTTTGAATACGACATATCATAACGAATGTACGCATTCTCGTCCCCGAAAAGGAATCGGCCAGTCGCCGTTCACCCCATAACGAACCTTTTCTCCGGTATACGTTCGCTTTTTGCTTGTCCTTTTCCAGCGTCTTCAATAAGCACGCATAATTAGCCCTCGAATTGTCTTTCTTCATTATTCCCCAGGCCAATAATATTAGGTCAATTTTACCATGCGAGGTCTATTAATGATATATAATATACATATTGAGAAGTTCTCTCCATCCCGCGGCGTCATCGGCCTCCTGCAACGCTAGCAACCGACGGATCCTGGCCTTCCCACACGAGCCGTGTCTGCGTCCAACTCTCACAGTATGCTACTGACCCGAGTTGCATGGTCGGCCATCATCCGTAAAGCCGATTGTCATGAATCGAGTATGGCTATATGTTCTTGTCTATTTCGGCTAAGCGTACATGTTCTTGTCCTTCAATTTGGACAAGAACATGCATTCATAAAACAAAAAAGTCGCGATTTACGCGACACCTTAAGCATATATGTTCTTGTCCTCTGACAGAATCGATAAGCATGGAGCGGCTTGGTTTATCGAGGCTAATACGAAGCCGGGTAAGAAAGTGATCGAACAGGCCGGCACCTCGGAAGATTATCGAAAAAGCTTGGTATTGCCTTTGTATTATGCAGGGTACGTGATGGGGACGCTTCCTGATTCGCGGATTTAATTGTCATGGCGTTTAGAAAACGGCAGCCGATCAAAATTAGCGCCGCCGTTTTCTGGTGTCGACGATGATGATGACGACAATGAGGAAGAATAAAAAATCTTGGGAAGGAGCAGCAGCGAGTGATTTTTGCCCCTCCGTCACCTTAACGCTTTAACGCACCACTTCATAAAAGGTGGATTTTGTACATATGTCTAAACCCGCGCCGTTACTGGTTTTTTTTCGACGACGGCGGACGGATGATGATGATGATGGAGGATGGTAATACTTCATGTCAAGTTCTTGTCGGATGACAAGAACTTGATGTCTAGTAGATCCTAAATAAAAGTCCGATGCATCCCACTGCGCCTAATCCTGGTCATTTGCTCTCCTTTTATGCGAACCTTGTCCATGACCGCAGGGTTTGGGACACTTCAGTACCATCAAGAATCATCCTATGGATGTCTTCGTTAATGAGTTGACGTGACGAATTCCACTTCTCACTTAGGTAAAACCCGCTTGACCGTACTGCGTCGAGCTCCTCCATGTAACGTGACCAAAGGCGGTGTTCGGTTAGACCTCGCTCCTTCGCTTGAGAGTGTGTGATCGGAAGCGGCCAAGAATGCCTTTCAATGATATAATGGTGTAGAAACTCCCAAGCGAGACGAGGGTTCTTCGACTTCGAAGTAACTCCGGCCGCGCCCATGTAGATCATATTCGACGGATCACCTCCCTGCATTTTTGGCAGACCAACTACTCCGAACTTCTCGTCGATCTTGTGATAGATCAAATCACCGGTGAACCACATATACCCGAAGATCATCGCAAAACCCTCATGAAGATGTCCCGCTTCAGAAGGCTCGTCCGGCTTATGGATAATGCCGTGTACACGATAGGCGTCAATCACTTTGCGGAACGCCTCGATGGTAGCTGGGCTATCAATATACCCCCTAGCAGTCGTGCCATTCGGAGACAGATAGCTTCCGCCATTGCGAAAAACAAACGGCTCATACCACTCGATATCTACACCGATGCCAAAGCCGAACTGTGAAGCGACGCCATGTTCATTTCGGATCGTCAATTTTTTGCCCATCTCGATAAAATCGTCCCATGTTAAATCCTCGGTTGGATACGCCAGTCCGGCACGATCAAACATCTCCTTATTAAAGACAAGAAGCGGAATGCTGACGTCCACCGGCAGCCCTGGCAGCATTCCGTTGTGGCGGGCGACCTTCATCGGACCTTGATATAGATCCTCTTCGAGTCCGTCAACTTCTGCGACATAGGGAATTAAATCTACGAACATGTCTTTGATGTTGAACAGCGACCATCCGCCCGACTCGATGATATCCGGGGCCTCGTCGGATTCATAAGCTTTCTTTGATTCGAAATGATCGGTCGATTGCTCGATCACGACTTTTACGCCAGGATTCAACCGTTCGAACGACTCCTTGGCATCCATTACCCTCTGCAAATGTTGAAACTCCGTCATAAACCGCAACTCTTTCATTGTCTGCTTCCCTCTTCCTCAGCCATTACGGCGAAAATGTTCTCTAGATAACCAACCGCGGCGCTTTCAAAGGCCTTGGCTTTCTCCAACTGTTCAACGCTAACCTCACGCATGTCCGGTGATAGAATTTCCGACGTCTGGATGAAAGGTACGAGCTTGCAGAGTTCAGCCATCGCGCCTGCAGCCTGCTCATAGGCTTCTGATGCCAGCAGCGCCAGCCGCTTCTCCTCTTCTTCAAGAGGTACGCCCCGCAGGTACAGCGCAGCATAACGCTTCGCATCGGCATATACCGCGGAGAGCTGTCCCATTCCGTAACGATTCGGCGCAATATGCGGGTTACGAAGATGACCAATCCAACGGTCATATGCCGCCAAGCCGGACGTGTAATTCAAGTACGAGGTTCGTGGTCGATAATCGCACCCGTGCTTGGCGTAGGTGATTGCGAAGCGTATCGTTCGCAGTGCTTGCTCGCGAGCTGCTATCTCCCTAAGCCGCTTTGTAGTTTCTCCTGCTGTCAGTTTCAGCTTATTGCCGATTCCAGCTAAAAAGCGTACAGGATTATTAATCACGTCGTCGTACGATAGCGTATTGCCTTCCGGCCGAATCGGGTCGGTGAGATGAACAACTCTTAGCCGATCATTGTAGCCGTAGATAACCGACCATTCATACACATATGGCCTCGTAACTATCGTATCAAAGTACAGAACCGGTTTCCCGGCATCGATGTGTCTGCGGATGAACGGAAGAACCGCTTCCTCAATCGGGAGCACGATTGGGAACCGTTCCACCGCCCCGAGCAGCGGAATGGGTGAATCTGCTAGTTGGCCGCATAGCATCGAGATCTCATAACCGATTTCTCGCATCAGTTCACGCAGCGTGGCTCTCCAATCAAACACGTAGATGCCGTCGGCGAATGTTGTTTTATCCGATAGCTTCATACGGAATGCGAAGGTGGACAATCCCATGAGTTCCGTAGCTTCCCATCGGTCGCCTACTGAGGCGAGCATTCGACCAATGCTGTGTACGAACGTTGACATGACTGGAGCGTCTATTTGCCATGGCCGCATCTCAACTTGTTTATTGGTGGACAATCCGCTTCCTCCCTTTTTCTCAGGTAAAAGGAACGAGACGCGAATATGCTCCTTCCGAAGCTTTTGTCGAGAACGGTGGATATACGTATAAATCGAGCCCGTCGTCATTCGATACATTGCAGCGATCTCATCTGGACTCAATTGGCGGAAGAAGTAAGCTTTGAAAATATCTCGCTCTTTGCGGTTCAAGCAATGTAACAGCGCATGAATCGTCTCGTATATTTCCTTGCGCAAAAGGTGCTCTGCCGGGTCCTGCTCCCTCATCGCAGCATCTGTCGCCGTACGTGCTAGATGATAGAGAATGCTGTCTAGGTCCTCCCAGTCAACCTGTGAATCTTTGGTCTCGGGGGAGGAGATAGATACGAATGGCCGTTCTTTCCGGTGCGGACCGCCCCGACGTAATCGCTTGTTCGCTTGATTGCGCACGATACGGTAGAACCAAGCAAGAAAACGACTCTTATCGACGAGTGTCCCCATATGCATAAATGCACGTATGAGAGCATCCTGTACCACGTCATCCGCCATGTGGGGATCCCCTGTTAACCGCTCTGCTAAGCTCCGTGCTTTCTCGCGATGCTGCTCGATCAACTCGCCGAACGCCTCGGTGTCCCCTTGCTGCGCGCGCTCCACCAGCGACTGATCCCGATCGAAGGATACCCTGCCGATTGATACAACCTTATTCGCTGCAAATGCCTTATCTTCCGCCTCGAATACCATGCTTTCCTCCTCGCGTCTCTTCGTCCTATATATGTAGATGCCACAGGTCCACTCGATTTGAACATAATTAATAAAAATAATTTCAGAGTCTGTCCACATGAGAAGTAGTTCTGCCAAAGCACTTCATTATCCTTTTAATGTTGCTCTTATCTGCTCAAGAGTTGGAGGACTGCCACGCGTCAGCCCTTCGGCATTGAACTAACCTCCCGTTAGCGTAATGAAAAATGGAGTAGCTGCCGATGGCAAACTACTCCAAAATGCGTTGAACTATCGTTCTCCGTTAGCTTAGTGATGAATGCGTTTTGAAATATTGATACACTACATTGATTCCATCTTCAATTTCTTCTTTTTCAACAGGAATAACCCTATATGATTCATAGACACTTCTCCAAAATTTCACGGCTGGAGTGTTGTTTTGTGCCTGACTAATTGCATATCTACCAGGATACAATTCAAAGAACTTGTTACAAGCTAATTTACCAATTCCTTTTCTTCTGTGCTTCTTTACGATAAAGAAGGAGTTTAAAACATAGTCAGCAAATTCTTGATTTGAATATGGACCACTCTGCAACAGAATAAAGCCAACTGGGTTACCGTCCAAATTAATAAAAAACGGTGTTAGTCCCTCTTTTTCAAAAAACCAGTCAAATACATCAAATTCGAATAATCCATTCTCAGGATTCAACTCAAGTTTTTCGTTAAATTCGGACAAGTCATGCAGAAACAAAGTCATTAAATTTTTTTAAAATTTCTTTTCGAGCAGCGTCCACCTTTTCAATGATAAGCACAATAATCCCCCCATCAGTATGTCATATCCATTATCTAGTATATTGATAAAATATGGTATAACAGAAATCATTAATAATTAAACTATCCTGCCCGTTAGTTTAACGAAGAGCAATCTTTCATTTCTGGCCGGCTGCATTCAATATGCGATTCCCTGTCTTTCGTCGGGAATGAGATCAAGTTCTTGTCAATTTCGGTAATGGGATCAAGTTCTTGTCATTTGGTTTTGACAAGAACTTGATCCCATAAATAAAAAAGCCGCGATTTTCGCGACTTTTAATGAGATAATGTTCTTGTCACCCGACAAATGTGATTAATTTATTATTTTAATATAATTGTTACGATACACCGTGATCATCAATTATGACTTGCCATTTTTCTAGAACTTCAATCCGCGTAGCCATGTTTTATTCCCCCCTAAATTTCCCTTCAAATCTATTATAACGTGGGGCTCCACATACAAAAAGGCCCCGACCTCGGTACCTGGACGGGGCTCGTCTTACGCCTCTAGCTCATTGATCTGATGCTGGTACGCCGCAAGCGACCTATCAATGAGATCAATATTTCTCTTGATGTCTAGTATCTCAAGAGGGTTTCCCTCTCTAATTTCCTTTAATTCTTTGGCGTTTCTATTAAATGCATTCTCGGTTTTTGCCAAGAAACCCCTATACGTTTCGAAGTCGATTGCTTTGATTTGCTCGAGGTGCTTTAACCTCACACGCAATTCAAAATCCGTATTTTCAACATTAACTATTTCTTGTTCGAGTTCAGAACGCTCTATTTCGAGTTCGATTCTCCATTTCTCCAGTGCTTCCATTTCTTTACGAAGAGTAGCTAAATCGCTCACGGTCAACCCCCCCTAATTTTTTCCTGCAAATCTATTATACCGTAGGGCTTAACATACAAAAAGCCCCCAGCTCTTAGCTGAAGTGCACCCCTTAGAATAGACATTGGAATAAACCCCTGGTTTATCCGGTGAAAATCTAGGGGGTGCACTTTTAATGCCAGCAAAGAAAGGTCAGACGTTTACGGCAAAAGGAACCGAAGGCGACATTCTAACAAGAAGAGTCGGCTTTAACAAGTAACGACGCGGGTTTCCAGGCGCCGGCTCCGCTTATTCTCTGCAGTCGTAATCCGCGTCCGACCGCTCGATGCACGCTAGGCAGCAATGTGCATCCTAGCCTTCTTCAAAGAAGCAATGGCAACCGGCCAGTGGCCGGTTGCCGTTTTCCATTCCTGGTAATCTATTAATCATGTGTCTCGCGAATTCTTTCCCAATTTACAAGATTACTTATCAGTTTTTAATGTATCATATCTCAGTAAGCTTAGCTAAAAGCAGGAGCTGCAGGTCGAGCTTGTCCGTCTGCCGACTAACGTAGGGCGGTAAAACCCCCTCACTGATAAGACGTCTGAGGTGGTGATCGACACGTTCAGAACTGAAATAAGGATTATTCAGGTACTCGAACACTTTCTCCAGATCGTAATGTAGCCCTTGGAACTTAGGGGATCTCGAATGTAGTAGGTGTCCATGAGCCATACCATCTTCACCAAAAGTCATGCTCTGGAATGCTTCGTATAGCTCATCGACCAATATACGCAGTGATTTAAGGTATTGTACTACTTCTTGACGTTCCTGCTCGGGGAAGTCCTGCGGGGCAGTGAACAGCTCAATTAGAGTCTGAATGTCATGATGATACCCATCACGCTGACGAATTCGAATACTGTTCTCCTTCAAAAGAATTTGGAGCTGCTCGACAACATCGGAGCTGCGCCCGATCTCCTTCCGCCGCTGCTCCTCGATAAAGATACCATGCTTTGTCTCAATTACGATGATCACATCCGATAAGAGGGAGTATCGTTTAATCGTATACTCATGAATTTTGGCGAAGCTCATCGAGAAGCGAATAGGTTGAACTGTATCGGGATTGTTGCTGTAGAGATTAACCGAATAATCTCCGTTACCCCCAATACTGCTGATATCACTAGACCAAGAAGCGAAGTACTTATCCGTACTCTTCGTTCCATCAGCACTCCTTAAGTCGACTGGATGCGCTCCGAAGCATGCCCGGATCTGCGCGAAATACGCATCGTCAGGAACTGCCGCATTAAATACCGCATCGTCCTTCTTTAGTGGGTATTCCATCTCGAAAACACGAAAAAGCTGCTCGATGGATTGAAGAACAATATCGTATGTCGTAATCAATTGCAGAACATTCAATGAACGAACATCGTCATGAGAGTGGTTCAAGTCGATGTACGGCAAACCGTTCACGCTAACGGTGATCCAGTCCTTTGCAGAGCAAATTAAGCTCCAAAGGTTCTTACCATTGTAGTTGTTGTATGTGTTAATTAGGAAATCATCATGATCGCTTACGGCTTGCTTGAATTCAGCGAGCAGAGCGCTATCTAGAATATATGAATTCATCACGCTTCCCCATTTCAAGTTTCGACAGCCTAATATCCATTTTACCCCAAGCAATGCTACGCCAGGCGCGATGTAGTAACCGCCTGCGATCACGCGAAGTCGCGTAGGCACCCCGCATTCACTCGTTGGTCGTCGAACGTTTGGTCGCGGCAATGTCGAGTGGCACGTCACACCGCCTGCTACCCTTGCATCTTTAGCTCTATTACTTTTCTGTCCACGATTCTCTGTAAACCAGTAAGATTCCCCTTTCCTAATGTGGAGTAATAATTAATATGCTTTTGAACTGCATTTAGGGCATTGTTATAATAATAGAGGCCAAAATCCTGTTTAATGCTCTCCAACAAGAAATCATTAGTTTCATTGTTAAAAGCCCGCTTATATGTTTCTCCGTTCATCATTGCAAGAAAAATAACTAAAAATGCTTGGGCCGAACCTTCATTCATCCCTGTTGATTTGTTAATTTCTACTTTGCCATCAAACCTAGACAGCTGACCCGCATATACCTTTTTGGCTATTGGATAAGCACCTTTACTCATTTCAATCGTGATTTTCATTCACAAATCCCCTATCTATTTGCACTTTTAAAAAAAGTAGCTGCAATCATTCCAGCCGACTCGAAGCTAATCAATTTGCAACGCATATTTCATCATCTGGATGTTCCCTGCTATTCGTTTTGGTAACTCCCCCGTTCGATGAAACAAGTCAAGATCATCTCGGCATTCTATTATTCGATCGACGAAAGCAGGGTTTGTTTGGGGAAAGTCTGTGCTTTCCATAATGGAGAGAACACGCAGGCAATCCTTCACTCTCTCCTCAGTGTTCTTATCGAAAATGGTTGGTTTATACTGCTCTGGTTCTTGGAAGTCGGAGGATGGTCGAACTCTCCCACCAAAGGCGATGTCGCTAAACGTCCAGCCGTTCTCAGGATTTTTTCGACGCTGCTCCTCATATTGACGCCGTTTTCTCTCATGTTCCTCTTGCATGGCTTGTCGGTCATCTTCAATTTGCTGGTGCCGATGCTCTGCTGTTGCAACGATTTCGTTAAGCTCCTCAGCGTCAATTTGACTACTTTCCCATGAAAACTGATGAGTATCCCGGTTATAGCGAAACAAATCTGTAAATGATACCGACTGGCTCCGGCCAATAATCATATACCACTGATCCGGTATTTGTGATCGTTGGAATTGACTAATCTCTAGCTGCGAGATTTTAAACTTTTGACCATTGAATTCATCAGTCACACATAATATCCAGTGAACCTTATGGTCCGCAAGTTGTAAACGTTGATTCGGAACAATTGCTTCGAACCCAAAGTGGTTTGAAAGTTCAATTAAAACATCTTCCCAATGTTTGTCGCTTGGATGAAACCGTAGTGACCCTTTTTCGCCCTTGCTTAGTGCAATTGCCCTGTTACCTTCCTTAATGACGAGTTGTGATTCATCAAAGAGAAAGAAGGATTTGAATCCTTGGGAAGCATACGTTTCCTGCTTTTTTAATAAATAACGTTGGTATTGATCAGTCTTTGTACCTGTAACATAATCGAACGTCCAAACTTCGTCCGGAAATTCAACAATAACATCCGGAATGATATTTAATTCACTCTTGAAGAAATAACCATCATACACTTTAGCGCTAACATGCTTGAAGTTTGCTTGCAATTGATCCTTAATTATTGATCGGCAACTTCCCCGAAGCAATAGTGTACTGTTTTGCTCATTCTACTAGCCCTCAATTTATCTGTCCAACTTACTGTAGCCGATCCAGTTTCGCTCCTTGTCTGTTTTGCTCATTCTACTCGCCCTCAATTTATCTGTCCAACTTACTGTAGCCGATCCAGTTTAAGGGCCACCCTATGCGGGGTGGCCCTTTCATTGATCTCGCTATCGCTTCCCAGTTAGCTGAATTCTATTGAGGCTTAACCGCCAGCCCCTCTGTCAAAGTATGAAGTCCGAACTCGAACTCCTTCGCCCAATCGGAATTCGTCGTGTACGACGCCAGACGGATTACCGTAGGGATCTCCTCTGACGGCAGTTAACTATAATATTGGTTATAGCGTTCGCTTAGCTCCGCATTCGAGATGATCAGGGTCCGCAACCGCTGAAAAACGTGGGTCTGTTTCGTATGTTCGTAGTAGTAGCCTCGGCTTACTACATCTGCAATGACGAGCGCATCTTTAGGGTCACTCTTCGATTGACAGTTGTCACGGTTTTCTTTATTTCGTTTTGTCGTTTTTCTGGATTAACTATGACAACTTGCATCGCTTTACTTGTAAGCCAGTTGGCCAGGTTCCACCAATAAAGACCTGTCGCTCCATGCCTATGATTACATTGCCTAAACGGTGCTTTTGCTGAATCCCTTCCATCCACCGCTGCAGCTTTTCAAACCCCTCTATGGTATTGCTAAATGAAAGATGCCGATTCGTCAGTCCAATCCCACGATAATTTGTAGCCTGTGCCACAAGAGTTTCCTTTGCCATGTCGATCCCTACAATTAGATGCGAGGTGGAAATTCGTTCGATACGTTGATTTTGTACTTCCGATTGTTTAAACTTCATGATAAGAGCGCCTCCTTGATGTGTTGTGGACAAACCCATCATACCGAGGCGCTCCTTTTTTGACAAAGGTGATTTCTTAGCCTTAACAGGAATGTTTAGCTTAATGGCATTCACCTTGATCCGATAAACGAAAAAGCCCGCAGAAACCGCGGACTTCTTTCGGACAAGATTGGGCATTCGTATTATTTTTTAACAACAGGCACCCAAAATTCGCCGTAGAATGTGCCGTCTCCGTTATCTTTGCGATACGTCGCGTTCGGACCGCCGATGTAAGCATAGTCGGTGATTTGGGATAAGACTTCGCCAAAAGCGCGGTAAGTGAGCTGATCGAACAACGTTTCCTTGTCGCCATTTCCCGCGACCACGATGTACTCGCTCTCCGGAAACTCGATGAGGCGCGTTGCGTCTGCCACTGATTTGCCGGCTGCTACCGCAAAATAATTCCACGGTTTGCCTTGATAAACCTCGTTAACGGACCATTCGCGATCGTCCTTCGCGGCGTTTTTGAGCTTTTCGAAACGTCCGTCCGCTTTGAGCCCGCCCCAAAACTCGGCCTTTTCCTTTTGCATCGCCGGCATGTCTTGGAAATTCGATTGGATTGAAAAACCGTACGCGGTCAATGTGAATGATTTTTTGTGTTCCAACGTGTAATTTGCCATGTGGGTTCTCCTCCTATTCAGGAATTAGCCTTCGACTTTTTGTACGCGAAGCCACATTTCGCCGTAGAATTCTCCGTTTTCGGCTGCTTTCACGAATGTCGAGTTACCAGGACCAACGTACTTGTAGTCCGTGATTTCTTGCAGCAAGCCGCCGAACACTTTGCCTGTGATTTCGTCAGCAAGACGGTCTTTGTCAGCGCTTGTTCCAGGCACGACGAGGTAGTCGCCAGCGAGAATATCGAGGACGTCCGCGCCTCCCGCGTCGAACTCGCCCATCACGCCGAAGCCGCGCCAAGCCTTGCCGTTGACGACGTAATTGATCTGGTACTCTTGCCCGTCCGCGAGCGTTAGAAGTTCGGCAAGCTTGTTGTTTTCAGTGATTTCGGCTTTTTTCGCCGCAGTTTTTGCTGCATTACCCGCCCAGTCGTTGTAGTCCTCAAGTGAAACACCGAAAGCAGTCATTTTGTAGTTTTCCGAGATTGTTTTGATGGCGTAGTTAGACATTTTGTTCTCTCCTTTGTGGATTTATATTTGTTTCTTATAAGATTGATTCTATTTTCAGAATGTATCAAAAAATGATACTTTTTATTTTCATCTTCGTGCTTTCTGCTACTTTTTTGATACAATAAAATCATGAAAAAAACAGAACGAGTGAACCTGATCAATGCGCTACATCAATAACCGCGCGCATTTTACGATTGCCGAGATTCAGCGGGAGTTCAAGATTTCCCGCGCAACGGCGATTCGCGACATTAACGAGATTCAGGCGATGGGTTTTCCGCTGACGACCGAGCTTGGGCGCGGCGGCGGATACAATGTCCTGCAAAATCAGTATCTGCCCTCCGTCCGCTTCACGCCAGAAGAGCTAAAAGCGATTTTTATCAGCTTTATCGCCTCGAAGAATTCGCAGCTGCCTTATCTGCAAAATCGCCGCTCAATCACTGAAAAACTCATAGGCATCGCGTCGCAAACCCAGCAAGACGAGCTAATCGAGCTGAACCATATCTTGCTTTTTGAAAATACGAATCCTTCCAATCCGAATTTATTGGAGCTCGATGATGCGGCGCCTGAGGAGCTGAACCAGCTGATTTCGCTTGCCGTGCGGGATAAACACTTGCGCTTGACTTATGAGCTGAATCCTGGCTGGCCGCAATTGATGGACGTTTTTTTGCTGCATATATTTAATTCGAACGCTCAGTGGCTGGTCGAGGTTTTTGATCTAGATACGAATGAGTTTCGTTATTTGCCTGTTGTGATGCTGCGGGATTCGGCAATTTCTGAACGGGAGTTGAAGTGGTCGGAGCAAGAGATTTTAAACAAAAAACTGCTTTTTGCACGGGCGTCCAATCTTGTTGTGAGGCTTGATTCGACTGGGATTCAACGTTTTAAGCGCATGCACCCCCCGGGAATTATTTTGTCATTCACCGGGATGTTTCAGTCGAGCGGGATTTTCAATATTCAACTGGATGTGACCGAATTTGATTCGCTGGCGTATTATGCGGATTGGCTTTTGTTTTTGGGGAAAGGTGTCGAGTTCGAACGGATTCCCGATGAGCTGCGCGTGATTTTGGAAGAGCGTTTAGGGGTGCCACCAACATTTTAACGAGAATATACGCTGAGCCCTCCTTTAATAAACAAAAGAAGCAGGTGCCGCGGCGAACTACTCCTTGATTCGTTAAACTATCGTTCCCCGTCCCTCAGAGAATTAAGCTCATTCAAGTCCAGAAGCAAAAGCTTCTCGATGATATGGAGGAGAAGAAAGCGCAGCTTGCTCACTTGGAGCATAAGCTTGATCGTTAATATCGCGGTGAGAATTACTGAATGAACGGGTAAGTTCACAGCGGGAGTCTAAGACTTTAGTTTTCAAGTCTTAGACCGCCGCTGTTTGGTTATTGATCCCGTCTAATTGTTCGGGCTTTTCGATCAACTACGGCTGTTTGCAATAGATGCCCATAGTTACCAAGTCCAGTTGCGGAAATCCCTTTTTAAAATGCCGAATAGGATGCGAATGAGTTTGTTGCACAATGCGATGAGAGCTCCTGGCTAGTGGTTGGTAAACCCCAGAGTGGGCTTTCACCACCTAGTTAATCGCTATGCGTGGCATACAAGAAAGAGTGTCGAGACTTTCTCGACACTCTTAAGATGCCTTTCAGCGTCTCGTCTTTTTGTGGATTAAAAACGACTTGTCATCATTGGTACTCCAGCCATTATGGCGTTAATATCTTCATGACCATAACACCATAAGCCGGCATTTCAATCGTTCCATCCAGCTCCGCTCCGGTTAAAAGGTCTACCGTTGATTTCTTCAGCGTGAGCGTGACCTGCTCACCGGAGTAATTCAATACGAACAGAAAGGAGGAGCCATTCGCAGAGCGAATGCCGACCTCGACTTCGGCCGGTGCGTCTAACCAGTCAGCAGCCGGAGAGGTAAGTTCCATTTCATCGATCAGTGCATCCACAACCGGCTCGCTGAATGCAGCGCCATAATACCATACCTTACCTTGTCCTACAGCTCGCCGAGTTAATGCAGGCTGTCCTTTGTAGTATTCGGTTGCATACGCAGCTACAACTTCCACGTCGGGGCTCTCGACGCTCAGCACTTCATTGAACCCGACTGCCTTTGTACCGGAAGGCAAACGGCTGCCTTCCCAATGCAGCTCGGATGCACCGATGGTGCCTTTAATTAATGTGAAATCCTCGACGGTGATTCCGCAAAGCCCGGCAACCGGTCCCGGGAATGGCTGCATATAGCATTGTCCGTATGTGTCCTTATACCCGGTCCTAGCGCCGAAGACCAGCTTCCCTCCGTGCTCCACATATTGCGTCATCAGCGTTGCGGTTTCATCTGTCATAATCGCAGGGTGAGGATAAACAATGACCTTGTATTGTAATAGGGCCTCCAGCTTGGTCTTCGTTCCCAATGTAATCAAGTCTGTAGGAATATGCTGGTATTGAAGCTGCTTATACCAGGAACGTACACTCTGCCGCTGAAGCGGTCCATGCCATTTGTCCAATTCCCCGTCCCAGACATTGTCATAGTCTTGCATAATCGCGACTTCTGCCTGATAGGCCGTCCCTGCGATGAAGCTGCCGATCTTCGCGAACTCCTCTCCTACCTGAGCCACTTCACGTACTCTCCGATTCGGCCGGTTGTGGTAATCGTTGATCCCATGCCAATAAATCTCGGTGCCAAAGGTAGCCGTACGCCAACGGAAGTAGACCAGCAGATCGGTTCCGTGCAGGACGGACTGATAGGACCACAATCGGATTTGACCCGGTCTAGGACTCCCCATCTCAATACGATCAACCCAGCCTCCTGGACCAGCTTGCTGCTCCATGATACAAAAGTTAGGCGACATGGATCGGACGTTGGACAAGTTCATGCTCCAAGCCCGGTCTCCAAGCGGGTTCTCGTCGCTACTTGGGAAGATGGTCGAGAATTGCGGATAAGAATCATATGAGAAGAAATCCAGAAGCTCGTCCGTTAACTCATGGTTATCCAGGTGACCGAATGTGCCATTCGTGGTGACCCAATGTTGTGGCGACAGCTCTCGAATAATATCGGCTTGGATCTTCGCGAACGAAAATGTATTTGCGGAGATAAACCGCTTCTCGTCCAAAGCCAAATGCGGATTCGGCGAATGATTGACCATAGGCCGGGTTAGGTAAACTTGCTCCCAATCGGTATAGGTCTGACTCCAAAATACCGTGCCCCAAGCATGATTCAAGTTATTAAGCGAACCATATCGCTCCTGTAACCACGCTCTAAA
Organism: Paenibacillus sp. R14(2021); assembly: GCF_019431355.1. Lineage (NCBI taxonomy): Bacteria > Bacillati > Bacillota > Bacilli > Caryophanales > Paenibacillaceae > Paenibacillus > Paenibacillus sp. R14(2021). The sequence goes on along the minus strand of NZ_CP080269.1, from coordinate 5,787,884 downwards.
AGCGATATGATCGGCTTCCGAATAGAATTCATTCGTCTCGCAATTCAACTCATTATCAATTTGCCACCCGATTACTGAAGGATGTTCTTTATAAGCTTCTACCATATTCCGCACAATTCTAGCGCATAATTCCCTATACTTAGGGCTGCTGTAGTTGTAATGGCGCCGCATACCATGTCTATATAGGACACCTTCCACATTCGCGTTCAGTACCTCGGGATACTTATGCGTTAACCAAGCGGGCGGTGTCGCAGTGGGTGTCCCCAGAATGACCTTCAATCCATATTGATGCGCCAAATCCATCACGCGGCGAAAGAAGCGGAAATCAAATCTCCCTTCCTCCGGCTCAAGCATCGCCCAAGCGAATTCCGCCATCCGAATAACAGATATATTCATCTCCCGCATACGTCGGAAGTCGTCTTCCCATAATTCCTCCGGCCAATGCTCCGGATAATAACAAACGCCAAGTGTTAACTCATTCATCTGAATCGATTTAGCCATCAACACTGCCTCCTATCGTTTCGATTTATATTATATTTTTGTGTATTCGAGATGCTTTAAGAAAGAGCAGATTTTCTTCCCCAAACCGCTTTTTTGGCGGCATGTATGCTTCCCCGACTTTATTGGTGGCTACAGTGTGGTCGTTACTATAATTTGCATCTTGTAATTGGGGGCAAAGGTTATCTTTATTACGAAGGCAAGACTACTTTAGCCGCAAATCCAATCAGCAGTTCGGAAAGTCTTTTCCTAATTTTTTGTTGGAATCCAGAATTCTGCAAGCCAAACAGCTATTGTCCTCCACGATTTTATCGATTAAAAACATCGCATTGGAATCCGGCTTCTCCCAGAGCAGTTACTTTGGCAAATGCTTTCGGGCGCTGGAAGGAATGACACCCGTTGGAATTCAGACTAATGCTCAAGGTCTAGCTCGTATCATCGCTTCAAACGAAACATGCCACAGGTCGACATCACAGTTGGCATCGCAAGCTTATTCAAGGTGTGAACTATCCTTTCACAGCTCCAGCCATAACACCTTTCGTGATCTTCTCATTAAACAAGGCGTAAATGACAATCGCCGGGATCGAGGTCAGCACCATAACCGCAAATTGAGAACCATAGTCCGATGAATATTGGCCCGCAAAATTCATGACAGAGAACGGCAATGTTTTGAAGGCTTCGTCGCTAATGAAGGTGTAAGCCATAATGAATTCATTCCAGCACGTAAGGAATGTGGTAACGGTAACCGTGACAACGGCAGGCATCGTCAGCGGGAGGATGATCTGGAACACAATCCGATAGATGCTCGCCCCGTCCATGACTCCTGATTCCTCGATCTCAATGGGGATACTGCGCATGAAACCAGTTAAGATAAAGGTGCTGAACGGCACCGACACCGAGGTGTAAGGAAGAATGAGCCCCCAGTAGGAATTCGTCAATCCGAGCATCTTGAAGATGGTGAAGTTCGGCAGCAGCGTCGCATGAATCGGAATCATAATACCAAGCAGAATGACCGCATAGAAGAATGGGCGCCACCTCCATGTCATCCTCGTAAAGGCATAGGCCATGGAGATCGAGATCACAACCGTGAGCACGATGGTAACGGCCGATACAAGCACGCTGTTCCATAAATAATGAAGAAAGTTACCGTCTACCCAAGCATTGATGTAGTTATCCCATTTGATCGAATCGGGCCAGACGAGCACCTTCTCCGAGAAGAACTCGCTGGACTCCACCAGGGAAAAATTAGTGAGCCATACGAGTGGAAACAGCTGGACGCATGCCACTAGGAGGAAAAAGATCCAGAGCGCGGTGCGTTTTGATTTCGTCATCTTTATCTCTCCTTAGAAGTCCAAATTTTTGTTCTTGGTCAAGGTATTCAATACGAAAGTGATTATTAAGCAAACGAGGATGAACAGGATCGAGATCGCATTCGCATAGCCGTAGTTGCTGGCAGAGAACGCCTGATTGTACAGGTAGACAGCCAGGAATTGCGTAGAATCGCCCGGTCCGCCATTGGTGGTGAGGAATACCGTCTCCATCTGTTTCAATGCCATGATGATCGCGAGCGTAATCTGCACCGTAATAACCGGGGACAACAGAGGTACCGTAATGGTCCAGTGCAGCTTGATACCCGAAGCTCCGTCCAGACGAGCCGCCTCGTACATGTCGGCCGGGATGCCTTTTACCCCCGCGTAATAGAACAGAAGTCCCCAGCCGAAGCCAGACCAGATCAGAATGCTCAATAACGACCCCAGCGCCGTACTGGCATCGCCAAGCCACGCATGCTGCAAATCGGCAAGTCCGATCGATGCCAAGATTTTATTAACGATTCCGAACGTAGGATCGAGCACGGACAGCCACATTCTCGAGATGACGACTACGGAAATGACGCACGGGATGAAAAATATCGTCCGAAACCATTTCTCAGCCTTACCGCCTATGCGATCAAGCATAATGGCAAATAAGATACAGATGGGATGCTGAATGATTACGAACCCTACTCCCAATAGCAAGGCATTCCGCAAAGACAGCCAGAAGCGTTCGTCATGAAATAAGATCTCTGTATAATTGTTAAACCCTACCATGGTCACGGGCGTCCCTGGTGCCAGCGTCTCCGTGAAGGAATAGTAGCCGCTCAGAATGATAGGTGCTACGAACGTTAAAACGAAAAACGCAAGCCCGGGAAATACAAACAAAAATATGGCGAGCCTGTCGTTGAGTACTTTATGCATGGTGCATCTCCCTCCAAGATCATCTCTTTTCAATATCATAGCAAGACGATTTTGAGGAGTAAGTAGAGAAAAGATGCAAAAGGTTGAGAAATAGCTAAACCTCGATTCCGGTTGTTGTACAATTGAAGACTGCGAGCTAAACTGGATTACATCCATTTAATGAAGGGAAACCTGGCCTATTATGAGCCGATACTTTTTCAATCTCAGCATCAAGAAGAAATTCATCATTATCATCCTTTTCATGACGACCCTGGTCTCGATCTCGTTAGGCTACTATTCCTATACCACATCCAAATCCCAGATCATCGAGAATGTGAGCACGTCCAGCCTATCGGTCACGCAAGTCGTCAACAGCAATTTATCCAGCATGCAGAAATCGATCTCGGATTGGGTCACCGTATTCATTCTCTCCTCGGTCGTGCAAAAAAGCCTGCAGCAGCGTTCTTCGGAATCCGATCTGGAAGCCGCCCTGTACTCCGGTCCCACCGCATCGATCATGGATCAAATGCTCATTACAGGCAGCGTGGATTATATCGCCCTGTATGGAACGACGAGCGAGCCGCTCTATCAAGTGGCCAAGGACGGGAGCAGCGGACCTGGTACATCCGACCAGATACGCAGCAGCGCCATCTATGACGAAACCTCTCGGCGGAACGGTGCCGCCTACTGGTTCCCGCTAACGGATCAGGAAAATCTGTTCATCGAATATAACGCCAAAGAAAAAATTGGCATGAGCAGGATTATCAGAAGCACTTTAAACGGGGAGAAGCTAGGGTTTATATTCGTAGGGGTAAACCACCAGACGATCCGAAATCAATACTTGCGAAATATGTACGACGAAGATCACGGCATCATGGTGCTGGACCAGAGCGGCACACCGCTTATATCCGCCGGCAAAGATTTCTATAGCATAGACTTACTGTCATTGACGAAGAGTCGACAACAGAGCGATTCCGTCATTACGACCTCTAAGGGAGAAGAGCTGCTGCTCACGTATAGCAAGACGGATAACGGCTGGCTCATTCTGTATGCCGTTCCGATCAGTCTGTTAACGAAGCAATTGGATTCGATCAAATTGTTCGTCATGCTTGTCATCATGGCTTGCATCTTCCTTAGCCTGCCGCTAAGTATGGCGCTCAGCCACATCTTGACCGCGCCAGTGAAGAAGCTGCTTATCTCGATGAGACGCTTCCAGAACGGTCACTTTGAAGAACGCGTCGAAGTGAAATATCAGGATGAGATCGGCTTGCTGGGCCAGGGCTATAATAAAATGGTCGCGAACATTAAGACCTTGGTCGATGAAGCGTATGTGCTTCAATTAAAGGAACGTCAAGCCGAGCTGAAAGCTTTGCAGTCTCAGATTAATCCCCACTTCCTCTATAACATGCTGGATATGATATTCTGGGAGGCCGAGAGAGCCGGCCAAGAGCATATTAGCGAAATGGTCATCACCTTATCGCGCTTATTCCGGCTTAGCTTGAACCAGGGGAAGAGCTTCACCAGTGTAGGTAAAGAAAAGGAGTTTATCCAGCAGTACTTGTCGCTGCAGCAAATGCGGTTCAATGACAAACTCACGTATCGAGTCGACATTCCGGACGAGCTGGATCAGTACGTCCTATTGAAGCTATGTCTTCAGCCCTTTATCGAGAACGCCTTGATTCACGGGATCGAGCGCAAACGGGAAGGCGGATATGTTCATATTAACGGATGGTTGGAAGACGGTTATATTCACTTTACCGTAACGGACAATGGCATCGGGATGAGCGTCGAGGACCTTCAAGAGATTACGAAGCTGAAGAAAGATAGCGATGTGTATACCTCGCATGAAATAGGCGGATACGCAATTCAAAATATTATCCAGCGGCTCCGTCACTACTATAACGATCAGTTTAAGCTGTCTTATACCAGCCAGCTAGGACAAGGCACCAAGGTCGAATTAAAGATTCCCGTGATGACGGAAACACAGGAGGCCGAAGATGATTCAATTGATGATCGTCGATGATGAGGAGAGGGCCCGCTACGGCGTCCGATCCTTAATCGACTGGCAAGAGCACGGGATCCGCATTGCCGCAGAAGCCCGCGATGGCGTAGGAGCTTTGGAACTGCTGAAGGAGCATCATGTCGATATTGTGCTAACCGACATCCGAATGCCGGAGATGGACGGCTTGCGTTTGATCGAATGCCTGAGGGATCAATACCCGCACATCAAATCGATTATTATGAGCGGTTACGATGATTTCAACTACGCGAAGAAGGCGCTCTCGCTAGGCGCAAGCGATTACCTATTGAAGCCAAGCAGGAGACAAGAAATTCTCAGTACCGTGTTAAAGCTATGCGAGGAAATTCACACCGCGAACAAGCAGCGAATGGTGATGGAGCGTCTGGAGGATGGGTTCCGCGAGAGCCTTCCTTTACTGAAGGAGAATGCCTTAAGCCGACTCGTCTTAGCCGAGGACGTCCCCTTTAACAAACTATTGAGCACACTTGAATTAGGCGGCCTGTCTTTTCCGGATCCATACTTTGGCATCGGGCGGATTCAGATCGATAAGGATGCGGCGAAGCAAAGCCAATACAGCACTTTCGAGAACGAGCTGTTCAAATATGGGCTCAAAAATGTTGCGGAAGAAACGCTGGCAGGCGTGGCCAAATGCGCCGCCTTTGAAGACCAGGACGATATCATCATCATTTTCAATAGCGGCCAAGAACAAGATGTGTCTCAATTGCTTCCACACATTGAACAATTGAAGGAAAACGCCAAACACTACTTGAAGCTGAGCTTCTCCATTGCGGTCGGCCGGATTGACAAAAAAATCGATCAGCTGCGCAATGCTTTCTTGATGGCGACAAGCACATTGGATGCGCAATATTTTATGGGGCCGGGAAAAATCATCAACTATGAAAAGATGATGGACGACGAGCCTGCCGAATCCACCTACCCGATCGAGCTCGAGAAAATGATCCTGCACGCCGTACTAACCGGAGAAGCAGCGACGATCAGGAGCAATATCGAGTTATTCCGGCAAACGCTACATAACGAGAAGCAATCGAAGGATCATGTGCTGAAGTTCAGCTTCTCGTTATATTTTGCCCTATACCGTCTCTGCATCGATAAAGATCTGAACGTCAACGAATATTTCGGGCACCTGCTCGAGGATATGACGCATAAGTTGGCCAAGTCCAACGTGGAGCATATCCATAACGAATTGCTGCAGACGGCATTGCGTATCGGCGAACAGCTCAATGACCGGAAACAAGGGAACAAGCTATTCAATTCCGTGCTGGCCTATATTCGATCCAACTACAACAAAGATATTAACCGCGAGATTATTGCTAACGAAGTCTTCATTACGCCGGGCTATGTCAGCTCATTGTTCAAGCAGCATCTGAAGATGAGCTTCCTCGATTTCCTTCACCAGGTTCGCATCGAGCATGCTTGCGAGTTTCTTAAAGATCCGAGCCGAAGAATTATGGACATTGCCTTCGAGGTGGGGTATAGCGACGAGAAATATTTCTTCCAAGTGTTCAAGCGCTATACAGGGATGACGCCAAAGCAATTCCGAAATACGACGATGAGTTGATTCGATATTCCTACACCTACGTCATCTTTTCTCTACTTACGACCATATATGGACTTTGTTATCCTACAGATAAGAACTTCATCGATAGTTCATTATAAGAATTTGGGGGAATTTGGAATGTCTAAGAAGAATTGGTCGCGCAGCGTAGGTGTGCCTTTGACCCTTGCAGCTGTTATGGCTTTGACGGCGTGCGGCGGCAATAGTTCCATTAACGCTTCTAATACTGCCGGTGGCAATGCGAAGAATGCTGGATCCAAGAACGCGTCAGGCAATTCGGCTGAAGCCGTCACGCTTCGGCTGTTCTCCAACCTTCCCGACCGGAAGTCCGGCCAAGGTCTTGCTGAGCAGATGGTCATTGACAACTACATGAAAGAAAACCCGAATGTGAAGATCGAAGTCGAAGCGCTTGCGGAAGAGCCTTTCAAGAATAAGCTCAAAGCGTACATGGCCTCCAACGAGCCGATCGATCTGACGATGGTGCACGGAGGCGCCGAGCTGAATACGCTGGTCCAGGCGGGATATGTGAAAGAGCTGAACCCAGCCGATTACGAGAGCGAGCAGTTCAATTTTCTCCCAGGCGTGTACAAATCGTTCACGTTCAACGATAAAGTGTACGGACTGCCGCGCAACAGTGACTACGAGGTCATCTACTACAACAAGAAGCTGTTCGAAGAGAACGGTGTCAAAGTGCCGACGACGTTCACCGAGTTGCTCGAAGCCGCGAAAGCTTTCCGGGACAAGAAGATTATCCCGATGTCCATTAACGGCAAGGACCTGTGGAGCTTCGGCGGTCTCTATCAGTTTATCGCGCAGCGCTATAGCGGTGACTTCAATCTGTTCCTTGATGCTGTTGACAAGAAAATCAAGCTTGGCGATGACGAGAGCTTCCTGAAAGCCGCGCAGTACATGGCTCAACTTCGTGAAGCAGGCTTGTTCCAGGACGGATTCATGACCGCTGACTACGGGGCATCGCAGAACCTGTTCACCCAAGGCCGAGCAGCGATGTGGTTTATGGGCTCTTGGGAAGCCGGTATGGCAACCAATGAAAGCTTGCCGGCCGAGTTCCGCAGCAACCTAGGCGTCGTTGAATTCCCGGTCGCCGAAGATGGCAAGGCTAAAGTGACGGATCTCCTCGCATGGAATGGCGGCGGCTATGCCCTGGTCAACAGCTCCAAGCATCCGGAGGAATCCAAGAAATTTCTGGATTACCTGTTCCAAGAAAATCAATGGGCCAAGACGGCATGGGAAACCGGTGCAGCCGTTCCTGCTCAGAAGTATGAGCTGACCGGCAAGGAAAGCGAAACCCAAAAGAACCTGACTGATATTCTCTTTAATGCCACGTCGACTCCTGGCGCATTCGGCATCGACTACGGTACGCCGAAGTTCAAGGATGACTCGCAGAATGTATTCGGCAAGTTTTTCAGCGGCGGCATGACGGCAGAAGAACTTATCAGCGAGCTACAAGGTGCAGTGGATAATCAGTAAGCGTAACGGCTGCCGAGGAATCGGCAGCCGTTTTTTCATACCATCAGTCCAAAGCTACCGCTGTTTCTATAAGTAAGTCGGATGTTCCCCGAACTGCAGTTTACGTACTTGGATTGCATGTCGTCGTTTCCCAAGCACCTGGTCCACCGTGTAATCTTTCGGCACAAGTCCTAGACTGCTGCTGCTTTATTGAACTAACGTTCCCAGTTAGCGTAATGAACCATGCCGAATCCGAAGCCCCTATTCGGAAGCATAACCCCAAAGTCAGCTATTCATATGCGCCGTTACTCTTTGGTAATGATTTGTATACTTCATTTTTTTCTATTACCTCGATAATCAAATTCGTCAGTCCTTTAAACTCTTGATGTTGATCTATATCCTCTTTAAACCCACCTATCCAGTTTATTACCTTTTTCTTTCCATCATATTGCACTTCCAAAATGTATCCTGAAGCTGGATCCATTTTATTTCCTTCAACTTCATTTGGATAACTGAAAATATCAATGTCGTTCATATAATCGTATATTTTTCTCTTATCCTCTTTGGTTATTACAAAATCAACTGTAACAACACCATTTTGAACAAGATCCTTTGTATATTTATTATCAAATGTGTTAAGGACATTTTTAGTCATCACACCATACTTAAATGAAAAATTAAAATCTTTTGTATAGTCGACATTAGAACACCCCAGAAGATGAATGAAAGTTAATATTAACAAGAAATATTTAAGAGAAAGTCTCATTGATATCACCTGTCTTTTAATTTGTAAGGAATTGGTGAGACTCCTAAGGTATTCGTCGAAGTGATCACGTATCCTGCCCTTTAGTTCAACAAAAACACAGCCGAACGTGATACGCCGGCTGCTGTCGTGTTGCGAACTATCGTGTCCCGTTAGTTTTATCAAATGAAGATTCAAATTCTTCTCTATTAACTCCAGTGCCTCCACATGAAACTGCATCAAATCGCGGATGGTTGGTTTGATTTCTGCTCAATCACTCATACCTCTATCCCTCCAATTTTATTTTAATTTGGACTTTTTGGGAATTAATGAAATTGACATTGCAAGAAGAGCTAAATCGAATTCATATCCGTTTATAAAACCCTTCTCCCAAGTTACCGTAAAAATAGCTCCAATCATAACAATGGTAATCCCAACTGAAGCAATCCGTGTGAAAACTCCGAGGACTAACAATGCCCCTCCAACCACTTCAATCAATGTTACCGCATAAGTTAAATATATCGGCAACCCAAAATTCATTTGAAAATGATGAATGGTTGCATCCATTCCTTTTATCTTATTAAGACCATGTGCTAAAAAAATAATTCCTAATATCGTTCGAATCAGAAATGTTGAAAAATCAGTATTCAATACCTTCATTTCGATCCCCCCTGTATTGTACAACCTATGCGGGAGTGGATTCGGACATGATGATTCGCTTTTTGAAACTAATCTCTACAGTTAACTGAACAAAGGCAACCGATCATCTGGACGGTTACCTTCGTGTTTTGTTGAACTATCGTTTCCGTTAGTTAAATCGCATATTGCATGCCTATTTTCTCCGTTTTACAACCCTATAGAATACGAATCCCAAAAACACTATTAATATCAAGGTTAAAACCTGAATTACCGCCGTACTTAGTTGAAAATCCACTTGTATTCCACCCTTGTTTTCATTTACTTCCTATACGTAAAGTTAATGGGTTTGTTGCGCAATCCTGCCCGTTAGCTTAATGAAAAGTGGAGCAGCTGCGTCGGCAAACTGCTCCAAGATGCGTTGTTTATCGTTCCCCGTAGCGTAAAAACCTTACGCTAGTGAACTTATCACTTTTGAAACCTGTATATCTTCTTTCATTTGTTGAAGGTCTATCCAGCTAAGCCTCTTCATGATCTGTTTATCGGTTGAAAGTTCTGGATCATAACCTAATAAAGCATCTTGGCTACCATTTACATTAACCAAGAAACAATAGACAGGCCCGTATTCATATTCATCCTCAAATAATAACCGTTGGACTTTACCATATAAATTTACTTCTTCTTTAACTTCACGAATCACTGCCTCTTCAAGAGTTTCCCCTTCTTCTACACCACCACCCGGTAATGTCCAAAAACCACAATCTTGATGGTCATGATATACCATAAGTATTTGATCATCCCTAACTATTGCTGCACATACCCTGGGTCTATAAATCAATCGAATATACCCCTCTCTCGTTCCCCGTTACTTCAACAAACTGTCGATACCTTCGATAGCCTGGTGTTACAATTGAATGTCGCATCCATCAAAAGGCAGGCCTTTTTGAATGCGTTCAACAGCGTTTGCGATAGCACTTTTCTGAAATTCTGATAGATGTCCTTCATCTCCGTCCCAGCTGCTTAGCCACCAGAAGAAAGAACTAATATTTCTGTAATCCATGAATAGAGGAATCTGTTGGATCCAGTATGTTTCCAAGCTATTTTGCTTTAAGTAGCCTGTAAGAAACTCATTCAAAAACCGTGTTGCAAATTCACGTTTTGATTTCCGATCATGCTTTGGTGAACCCCACCAAACCGCATGGGCCGCTGCTACCCCAATGTCCAGCGCAAACCAGCCGTATATCGCGTCATCAAAATCAAAAACTGTAATCTTTCCCTGATCGATAAGGAAATTATAAGGATGGAAATCATAGTGGATCAACCCATACGATTTCTCATCTTTAGGGAAGGAAGAAATCAGGCTTTCTAGTGACTGTAATTTATCAAGGAGAATCCGGTAGCTCCCTTCCCTTAAGTGAGGGTTATCAAGTATGGCAGGCCCCCACTCAGCTCTTTTTAAACTTAGGTCCCCAGGGTTATAAGATTTCGTGAGGCTATGTATCTTCCCCATCAATTCACCCCATTGATGAAACAAAGAAGGGCCCCACATTCCCGGCTCTCTATCAAAAAAAATCCCTGACGCCATTTGAAAAGCTGTCGCTATAACCCATTTTTCATTCTCATTATAAACGGCGGTTAATTCTCCATCCGTTGTTGTGATAGGCAACGAAGCCTGTATTCCGTTTTCGGCCAAATAGCGCACCCAGTGGACTTCCGCATTTATTCTGTTCACATAATCAAATGACTTTTCTGATAGTCGTAAAATGTATTGTGAATCGTTCTTTGAAAATCGGTACACTTCATTTGTTGAATTACTGATAAAAGCCAAGGTTTCAACATCAAATCCAAAGGATTTAGCTGCTTTAGACAATATTCCAGAAGATACCATGTTAATCCTCCTCGCTCAAACGTTTCCCGGTCAGGTCACAAACAACTTTACATGAAATACCAAAAAAGTTGTAGACTTATCTTTTTCCCTTAGTTAGACTAATAATTGAGTTAGAATTTATTTTTCCTTTGATAAAACTTAAGGCTGCCGATTCGGCAGCCTCTATTTTTTTTATTAAGATATCATCGCGCTATACTGCCCGTTAACGAAAAATGGAGCAGCTGCCGCCGGCAAACTGCTCCAAAATGCGTTCAACTAACGTTCCCAGTTAGCTTAAGCCTCTTTACGCTGCAATCTTAAAACAGCTTGTGCTTTACAGCGAGGACAAGTCATATACGTTTCAAATTCCACTGTATTTAAAGGTGAATCAATGTCTACTACCTCAATCAATACGTGATCTTTGCAATCAGGACATTTGATGGATATGGTCGGATCCGTTGCTAATAACTTTGCAGCATCTATCCACTCCTCCTTCATCTGAAACCTCCTGCATTTATATTCTCTGAACTATCGTTCCCAGTTAGTTTAATCCCAAAGAGGCTTAGGCGGACTGAACAGCATGAATAAGGGTTATTTAGAGGGACGGCTTCTTGAAAGCGACCAAAATTCTGTTTTCTAATCTACGTTTACTAATAATTCAAATCTTCTTGCATTTATCTTTATAATGTCCCCTGATTGCATTTCAATTTCATATGTGCTCATTTCTTGATCTGCACTTAGAAGTTGGTTTGCTCCGTTTATGTAAAATGAATCTCCCCAAGGTGCATTATGAGGCACTTCAAACAAAGTACATTCAGTAAATTTCAAGATACTTTGTTGAAAAGGTTTACGTGGACCGTCTATAAAAATATTTAGAATAAGATTTAGAGTAAATGAATTCCAATCGTATTTTATTTCTTTGAGTTCTGAATCATGAAAATATATGGAATTGAAATCCATAGAAATGCACTCCTTCAAATGATATTGATGTAATTCTCAACTTTCCGATTCTCTCTTGTGCTGTCTTACGAACTCGCAAAAATCCATGCTGTAAGTATTCGCGAAATGATTGATCTATCCTGCCCGTTACTTCAATGGAAACGCAGCTGATCGTTTGACCGGCTGCCGCATATCGTGATTGAACTATCGTCTCCCGTTAGTTGAACTTGAATGTCAGTAAGTTAATTATTTAACAAGTTTATCTATAATGAAATGCGAAGCCAATAACGCTAAAAAAAAGTCTGTTACTGGTGTCGAGGTGTGTAGTACATATGCGGCTACAAGAAAGAGGATAACTGCCAACACCAACATGTTAACTAGATATAATTTTTTCTTTTCAGTCATTCATTATCTTCCCTTCAATAAAAAAATAGGTCCAATAGTTGTCTGAAATTTAGACGTAAAAAAGTTCCATTTGTTGCGTTAACCTCCCTCTATGGAGAATCGCCTTTCTCTTAAATGCTCTCGTTTTCTTAGATTTTGACCAAGTACACTTCCTCACAGATAACATTTAGATGGAACGAAGTTGTAGATGAAGAAATTTATGGGGCTGGCAAAGGCGAATAAAGTCTCCACCTAGACCACTCTCTGTAAAAAGTGGTTACTTCGGTAAAGTATGGTTGCACCTTTGGATCTCCACATAAGCTCATGGCGGTCAACCCTCCCACATCTCGCAGAGTCTACGCTCCCACATTCCTTCATTCAACCTGTCCATGAGGTGGAGGTCAGATATGCTGCCCGACAGGATCTTCGTCCGTATGTTAGTGCCGTTCCGACTCATCCGTGCTTCTTGTTATCTGCTTCTTTCATTACTAAGTCAAAAGAAAAACGTTCAATTAAGCTGCTTGCGGTAATTCTACGAATCGAGGGATATCCTGGATCATTTTCTCTTCACTGAACTCATGTCCCTTCTTCAATATACCGAACAGGATCCGTATGAGTTTGTTACACAACGCGATGAGAGATTGCATCTTTTTGAGCGGATTTATCGACCGTTTGGTGTAGTACTCGTGCAAGGCACGGAAGGCGGCGTTTTTAGCGACCAACGGCATCATTACTCTAAAGAGTAAGGCGCGAAGGCGTTTTCGGCCTCTCTTTGTAATCTTGGTCTGTCCTGTATGTGTACCAGATGAGTTCGTTTTCAAATTCAATCCAGCTAGCTTACTAATCTGTTTGGGATGACGGTACTGGCTAATGTCACCTACCTCCGCAAGGAATCCTGCGATGGTGTCTCTTCCAATCCCTTTAATGGCCAGCAATTGCTGCACATGAGGAATCTGTATGAGTAATTCATTCAATCTTGCTCCCAACTCTTCGAGCTTGTTATGAAGCCATTCGTACTGGGTAAGCAAGAGCTTAAGCTCCATTTTCGCTAACTCCGAGCCCGTTCTTATGCCTATTGAACGACACGCTGCTTCCTTCAAATTCTTGATCCGACCTAGGCCAAGTCCTCGCTTTGCCACCTCTCTCAGGTGCTGCAGCAAGGTTTTATCCGGTACGTTTACAAGCTCATGTGGCAGTAAATAGAGGCTCAGCATTTGGATGGCAGACTTGCATTCCCAATCCTTAAATACCGTTAGAAACTCTGGAAAGTACCGATCTAGCCAGTTATGGACACGCGCTTGGACCACACAAAGGTCAGTCGTTAGGTGATCGCGAATCTTCATCGCTTCCCTCAATTCTGCATAAATGCCCTGAGGAAGGCTTGGAACGGCGTATCTCCCGTCTTTGACCAGCTGTGCAATGACTTTCGCATCCTTAATGTCATTTTTAGTTGGAGAGTTGTCGTCTAACTCTTTGCTCTTTTTCACGTGCAGCGGATTCACAACACCGTACTTAACTTGCTTTCCTCTAAGGAAATGAGCAAGGTTCAGCCAGTAGTGACCGGTTGGTTCCATGCCTACCATGACGTCTTGGAAACCTTGTTCTGCAATGATCTTCTTGAACCAGCTCACAAACAACTCGAATCCTGCCTGGGTATTTTCAAACGTAATTGGCTTCCCGAACTCGACTCCGCGGTTGTCTTGTGCGCGAGCCACATGTTTGAATTTTGCGATGTCTACACCGACAATTAAGGTAGAAGATGTGATTTGATTAATTCGTTCATTTTGATTAAAATTCATGTTGTATTCTCCTTGGTTTGTTTTTGGGATCCGTTCAGCCGGCCAGCGTCGTGGACCCATTAACATCATACCAAGGAGTCTTTTTATTTCTCAAACCTCGTATTTCTTCATAATAGGAATGCTGCCCGTTAGCTGAACGACGGCAGCCGATATTCAGGCCGGCTGCCGTCGTGTCATGATTGAACTATCGTTCCCGATAGCTTAATGCCTTCACTCATTTTCATAATTATCAATTTGCATTCCCTGTTAGGGCTTTAATCTCGGTTTGTAATTCACTTTACTTTGAACGGAATAACTCCGAAAAAGTCGCATACCAATCAGATCGTTTAGATTTAATCAGTCCCAATGCTGCTGCACCACAGAGCATGAAAGTTAATTCGTTCTTTCATAGTGAACGGCTTATATATTCTTTATCAGGTGATCCAGACGAGCTAGCACCTCGCACAATCCACCGTGCACATTTATTGGATTTTAGCAGCCATGAATTCAAAATGCCTCCCTCGCAGTAGAAAGCGAGGGAGGCATTTTGGGGCCTACCACGGAGCGCCACGCGGGGGAGCGAATCGACGGTCAGCGCCATGCCGATTCCATGGCTTTCGACTGCCCGTTCGCCCAACACCTCGTCGTGCGCGGATACCGCCCGGTCATGATTCAGAATCACGAAGGCGCTTTCTGCTCCTTCAGCGTCGGACCGTGAACGACGATGGAGCCGTCTTCCCGGAACGCCATTCGGTCCATGCAGACTTGTCGGTCTCCACCGCCTACTACAGGGTCGGAATGCGTGTGATACACAATGAATAGCTCCGTGCGATCGGGAGAGTCCGTTACGCTGTGATGCCCTGGCCCGGATATTTCTTCACAATCGGAGAATAGAATCGGATTATGTTCGTACTTCCGGTACGGCCCCAGCGGATATTCGCTGACCGCGTAACCAACCGAATAATCCCGGTGGGCGAAGCAGTTCGCCGAATACATTAAGTAATACAGACCATTATTCCGAACGACGAATGGCCCTTCATTCCAAAGCCAATCTGGTCCGGACTTGAATTCCCATTCCTGGTCAGGCTGCAACAGAAGCTTTCCTTCCTGTTTCGGAGTCAACATATCGTCATCCAGCTCGAATCCGTAGATATGACTCTCATGCCGCCCATTCACGATATTCTCGGAGCAGTCTCTTGAATAGTACAGGTAATAAGTGCCGTTATCACCCAGCATGACATGCGCGTCGATTGCGGCATAGCCGAAGTCAAACAGAGGTCGGTCGAATACGTCAACGAAAGGACCGGTCGGGCTCTCCGCAATGGCAACTCCAATTCGCAAGCTGTCCTTCTCGCTCCACCGCGCCGTGTAATACATATAGAACTGGCCTTCGCGCTCCACGACCTCGGGAGCCCAGAACTGCTTGTAGCCCCAAGCCTTGTCATTGCGCTCCTTCTCGTATACGAACCCTTCGTCCGTCCATTCGATCAGGTCTTCGGATGACCAGACCTTGTAACCGTTCTGCGCCGATGTGGGATAACAATAGTATTTGCCGTCCGTCGTTCTCAATATAAAGGGATCTCCGATATTTCGAATGTTCAAGGGATTCTTATAAACAGCTGACAATGAATCCGCCTCCAATCTGACCGGCTGCCTTAGTGTTTTGATTGAGCTATCGTTCCCCGTTAGGAGTTCAATGAACTTCAATTAGTTAATATCGCCAACGTAGCAGAGTCTTGGTTTATTTCCGCTAGCAATTTCAATTAATTGGGGCACTAACTGCTTTGGATAAAACCGTAAGCCTCCTAACTCATCAATATTAATCCAAGCTGCTCCAATTTGGTCCGGATCTGGATTCGGGGGAGTTAGAGAAATATCGTCGCCGGGCTGCATACTGCATAAAAAAATAGGACTGACGATATGAAGGTTTTTATTAGTTTCGGCGTTTTCATGATTGGACCCAATAAATTCTCGAAGAAATAAAAGCTCGTCAACGTTTATGGTTATACCGACCTCTTCGAATACTTCTCGGCAAACAGCTTGCTCTATTGTTTCACCAAACTCTTGCTTGCCACCTGGGAGGATGTAAGTCACATCACCGTCATCATCCTGTTTCTTAATAATTAGGATCTTATTGTTTTTTAAAATAACTGCTTGTACACCGACGGTAACCTTCATCGTTCTCTTCCTTTTCCATCCTCAACACGATAGTAATTCGTAACAGATACAGAATTTCCCTCCTTAGCTCTTAAGCAAATCTGCCCGTTACTTCAATGGAAACGGAAGCTGATCGTTAGACCGGCTGCCGCATATCGTAATTGAACTATCGTTCCTAATTAGCTTAAGCTTTCAATTGAAATATGGTTGGATTAACAATACAAGACCAATGAATGCTAATATTGCAGTTCCGATTCGAGAAAATAAAAAATAAGCAGGTGAAGGTTCTCGTGTTGCCTTCCACCCTTGAGTTATATTCCAAAATGTTCTTGGCTTAATAGTGGCGAACAATGCAGCTCCTGTCCAAAGCACAAGAAATATTGTAATTAATACAGAAATTACTTTGACTTCAGGTGGCACCATCTAATCTCCTCCTTGAATCACACAATACTCCTAATAATTCCAAATTTCAATCCTTTGAATGACCACACTAAACTGCCTGTTAGCGCAACGACGGCAGCCGTTATTCAGGCCGGCTGCCGTCGTGTCATGATTGAGCTATCGTTTCCCGTTAGTGTAATGAACCTTGCCGAATGGCTCGAAGCGTGAATATGGTGTTATCAGAAGTCCGAAACTCCTTTGCGCTATCCGCATCTTATATCCAACATTGCACTATGATCAGGATCATACACCTGTATTCTAAAGCTATTGTTGCCATTGCTCGCTTCTTTAAAGTCCTTAATTACTATTTGAACGATTCCATTTCCTTTCGCTGCTTTAACCGATCGATTCTTATAAAACTCAGTAACTTCCTTCTCAGAAAGTGATGTTTCTAACACTTTAAATGCAAGAAAATCACAATGATCTCCATTTGAAGCTTCTTCTCCAAATTTATAAGCAGAGTTTAGTCCAACGCTTGAAGATAGTTTCACTACTCTTGTATTTGAAGGAATAGGTATCGAATTCAATGACTTTTCAAAATGATTTAAATAGTAGTTATTAATATATAAACTGATTGAAAATGGGTTTAGAAAAATCAGAACTGCAATGAAGATGAAAAACACAAGTATTCGTTTTTGTCCTTTTTTAACTTTTCTCTCTTCATCACTCATATAATCAGTCCCTTAAACGTTTTTCGGATTTCTGTTAATGTCTTTATCAGTGAGCTTCGCAAACATCTCAATACACTAACATTCGTTAATTGGTTATAATATCCTGCCCGTTAGTTGAGCGAAGGCAGCCGATCTTTTCCAATCGGCTGCCTTCGTGTCTTTATTTGAAGTATCGTGCCCGTTAGCACAATAAAAAACTCACAAAGTTATTCACCGCTTACAATAGCTTCTGCTTCTATCTCCACTAAAAGTCTTGAGTCAATAAGTGCTTTAACTTCAACCATTGTGGCAACAGGTTGGATATCTTTGAAAAACTCTCCATGGGCTTTCCCAATCTCTTCCCACTTTGATATATCAGTTACAAACATTCTTGTTCTAACAACATCTGCTAAATTCGCTCCAACTTTATGAAGTGCTTCTTCTATGGTTTTTATAATGCTTTTCGTTTGTTCGTAGGCACTCTCTACTCCAATAACTTCACCATCTTTCATAGCAGTTGTACCTACTACTTCAACACGATTCCCTACACGAATGGCTCTACAATATCCAACAACTGGCTCCCAAAGCGAACCAGTAAAAACTCTTGTTCTTTCGTTCATTTCAAAATCTCCTCTCTCCATAATGTATAAACTAATATTTCCATTTACATGTGTAAATTTATTACGCAATTCTGACCGTTACTTTAATGAAAAGGGCAACTTTTTCCAGATGAATGGCTTCCCCATCAAGCGTTAAGGGACGCTAAAGCTGACCTTGTGCAATAATTCACACCTTAAAAATCTAAAAAGCTGTCTTGACATCTTGTAGCACCATAATTCGAAGTAGTGCTGCGTTTCTGTTATTGCGATGTATATTGTCTGGTCCAACTTTGATCAACCTGTATATGTTAAGCATGACTCAATTGTATATGTACAAATTGACCTTAGATTGTCAGCGAATACATATTCTATAAACTAAGAGGGTCTGATAGCCTCCATCATAACCTGTTAAGATTATGAAGAAGGATATCAGACCCTCAGGGATATTACATTGTCATTTATTTGTTAGCGGAATCATCAACCTGCTTGTTGGTTGGAATAGGATCTTTTCCGGATTTTCTATATTTGTCTATCAGTAAGTTATAGCAAGCGGCCTTAGCCTTGCGATCACTATTATTTACGATGATTTTTATATTCACGTGGCATCCCCCTAGCTGCGATTGAATTCGTTTGTGATTCTTTTTAGGAATGAGGCCTAAATAAATGAAAACAACAAAAAGGAAGCCCCATTTTCAGATTGAAAACGGAGGCTTCCTTTTTGTTGTGTTATACTTTTAAAAATGAAAATTTAGTAATGCACATCCATTCTCACCAATAGCTAAAGGTGAATTTAATAATCTCATGACTATGTCGACCGATAAAGCCTGTCCCATTTATCCGCCCAACACAAATCCTCGTTTAATAATTCCTGCATCCGAGATTCGTCCGCATTCCCTACGAAAATTAAGAACTCTTTATTAGGAAAGATCGTAGGGTAAAACAAGTAGTTCCAGGAAATCTCAGTGTTTCGTAGAATGTCAGAAAAAATTCTAAAGGTCGTCAGATCGGCATTTGCAAGGTCAATTATTACCAAACCGTTTCTTCTTTCAAAGCGAAGATACAGTTTCTTGCCTTGGCTCTTTAACACGATTCCTTTTAAGAATCGACTGCCATCTGCTAGAGCAATATGAATCTGTTTGTTTAATTCTTCCACATCGATACAGTCGCGCTCAATTAATCTAAACAAAGTATCTTCCCATTCCAGACTTGCATCTTCATCAGTAATTAATGAGTATGAAGATCGAGTGAAAATCCCAAAATGAGCAATAAATTCACGGCCAATTTCACGGGTACTTTCCTTCATTACTGATGTTCGAAGCAAATCGGATGCTGTTGATTTTCCCCAGCCTGTAATCTCTCTAAGATTACTAATCCCTAGGTCCATGGATTCAGCTAGTATTCTTCTTCGATTTCCAAGATGATTTTGATCAATAAGCAGTTTTACCCACTTATTTCTATCCTTTTTAATTGAACGTATCCTTTCCTTTGAAGGGATACGCATTTTTTTAGACATTTCAGACTTTATTGATATTGCTGTGCGATCGTTCAAGTCCTGGTTTTGATTCATAATCGTTCACCAGGTCAAGAATAGCATGACTACACAACCCGATTCAGTAAAAGTCCAGAAATGGTCCACTTCACATTATTTTTCTCACGATTTTTCCCCGATAACGTCCTAAAACTTACAAAACGCTTGAAAACCTGGACCATTTGTGGACCGGAAGTAAGTTCTGACTTGAATAAGAAATAATGATAAAAAAGCTCTTGAACCTCATACCGATCCCTCCTGTAGATGATTAATTTGGTCAAGTTATCAGAGAGTGCCTCCGTTATCAACTTTTCAAGGAGCGGAGCAGTTGATCGATTTGTTAACAATCAACCATGCCAATGCCCCGCCAACCCAGCTGTCGCTCGCTACCTACCTGTGTAAGTAAATAGCGAAATATATTGCGTACAAAGCCGCTTTCACGCAAGTTCTTGCAGATAAAGTCTACTTTTCACGAAAGGGGTTAATACTGATGAATAACAAACCGAATTACCCAATTCGCAAGTTGAATACGAAAGGGGCGGTAATCGAAATGTTAAGTTCAATGTATAACCTTTCTGCTAATGATGAATCTATCTCATTATCGAATGAAACCGACACCGGATTTCGAGCAACAGCAATCAATAACTGGCTTTTCGAAAATATTGTGCTACCCTCATTCGCTTCGAAGAAGCTACACGCCTATTTCAAGATCAGGGCCAAAAAATGTTCCCCTGATAACTATTTCCGACTTATTCGTGGCCTTCAAATTTTGATGAATGACATCGCCAAAGAACAGAAGCTATTCAGCAAAGATCTTGATGACGCTGCGCTCCAAGACCATATTTTGTTTCAGAGAGCAGCGGATGCCGCAAATTCTGATACAACCATTCGTTATCTGAAGCTGTTATTTCGTCTCTACTTTCGCAAAGAAAAACCGGAATGGTTTCACTTGCAGAAGAAATCACGAAATATACCGGCGCTCCAACATCCGACCATACTGTCACACCTGGCTACATTAAAGGGAGTAAGCAAGAAAACCATACAAGAACGCAAACGAGCCTACTTCCGCTTTCTCTCATGGGCAACCACTGTGTACGCGGACCTTCAGCAATTCAACCCTGATTCGGTGCCCCTGTATCAAGTAAAGAATGAACATCTTGTAGAATTCGGTGCTTATCTCAAGCAGAAGGTATTGAGTGATGATCTCGAACCTAGTCACGCCAATTATATCCAGGGCTTCGTCATCAACCTTTTCCAAAGTCTCTATCAAGAGAGCAAACTCCTGGATGATATCACGGAGGGGATCCGAAAGATCAAGTATGAAAAGTACTTGTACCGCGACATACCAACTAATGACGAAATATCAAGACTCTTCACCGTAATCGAAACATACGCTCCGAACCCGAAACTGTACAGACTTGCATTCGAGTGTATGCTTTACCTCGGATTAAGAAAGATCGAAGTTTCATCCCTTCGCTGGGAAAATTTCAACACCCGTGGGTGGCCCTCCGTCAAAATTTACGGCAAGGGAGGCCGTGTTGATGTTCTACTCCTCCCACACCAGATTGTAAAGACATTATCTCAGCTGAAGAACCCTGATTTGAAAGGCAACATCTTTGGGCTAGTACCTTCTTCTTTCGCCGATTCCCTCTACGTCTACTACAGAATATTCAGCAAAATAGCGGGATGGCGTTATCCGGGAGGACTTCATTTACTTCGACACACTTATGTTACGAAGCTGTCAAAGGAGGAGTGTACTCCAAAGCTTTTAAAATACCTCGGCCGATTTTCCAAAAGTGAAACCGCCAGTCGTTATATCCACCGTAGTACAGATGAACTGGGGGCTGCTATGAAAAAGTTCAATCTATTTGGCAACACGGAAACCTTTCGTGTCAGACATGTCACAAGCATCCATGAATAGATGTTTTTCAGCAGAAACACAAATAAGCCAACACTTCAGGTTTCGTACTGTGAAAAAGGACAGACCTATCCTAGTAAGGGTCTGAACATTCTGCTCCATAAGGAGCCCACGGTACGGATCCTGCCGCCTGGCTACACCCGCTTGAAAATGAAAGATTAGATATTTGTATTATAAGGCAGTCCGGTAGGACTGTAAAGTAGATTCTCATGTGAGGAGAGTTAACAAATGCCTATCGTAAAAGCATCCACAAAGTCTAAAGAACTGAAAAACACCCTGCAATTAGCTATCGAACAGTATGGACTAGATCGTTTACAATCTGCATTGTCGGACCTAAAGGTAGTCGTAGCGCCGGTTACAAGCGATGTTACACCCATTGTAACTCTTGAGCAGGTCCGGCAGTTTTATTTATCATCCGGCTACTATCTCGGCTTAGCTCCGGAATCCAGAAGAGGATACAAATACGAGTTCGGTTTGTTTATTAAGCATGTAGCGAAATTTTGTAAAGCCGAACCAACATTGGAGCAGCTTATGGAACCAATCCTTATCAAAGATTATTTAGAGAACTATAAAACGAATAAGTCTACCTATTCACGTAAATGTGGCTTCTTGAGTGCCTTTTTCAGGGTTACAGTGAAACACTTCTATAAGGATACCATTGAAGATTTGAAGCCTATTCTAAAAGCTTTACCCATGCCAAAGGATGAAATTCCAAAAGCTCTTACAGTAGAGCAAATAAATGAAGTTGTGGAGCTTAGTCAGAGCAACTACCGGAATTTTGTTATTGTGATGACTTTTCTGTCCAGTGGTATTCGTTTATGCGAACTTGCTCGTTTAAGGATTGCAGATATTCTGAATGAATCTCCCACTTTCTATGTTATCGCCAAAGGCAGAGGCGGCTTTAAACAAAAGCGACATATCAGCGCTCTGGGGTACACCATTTTAACGGATTATGTTGAATTTACATTTCAATCTCAGAAAAGTACTCTGCCTTATGAAGAGTATCGGGATCTGTTCGTTTTTTCGGCTAATCGCGGAAAGTCGTCACTCTCAAACCGCGCCATTCAATCCTTTGTGAAGGATTATATCAGAAGAGCCACGACGATTCCGGAAGATAAAAAGAATGACTACTGTGTTCACACATTCCGACATTGCTTCTCCGTGTATGCACTGGATTCAGGTATTGATATCTATACCTTGTCTCGCCTCTTAGGACACTGTGATGTCAAAACAACTTCTGTTTATCTGAAATTGTTTACACAGCAATTGAAAGCAGCAATCGAAAAACATCCCTTCGCAAAAGGGATCAATAACAAATAATCCACGGAGGGCTCTGTATGTCTATATTAATGGAATCTGAATACATTGGATATTGGGAAAAGTATACAAATTTGAAGGACAAAACAAAAGAAAATTATCGAACCGCTTACCGCAGATTTGGTCAGTATTTAGAAAAGGCAGGACTTAAAGGGACGCTCGATTTCGATAAGTTTGTATGCGACATTGAAAGGACTCACTTCGATCCGATTGACAATACGTTCATTGATGAATTTATTGAAGACCTGCTGAATAACGGCGCTACCAAGGCGATTTTAGCAAATACAATTTCTGCACTTAGACATTTATTTGCATTTTTGAAAAGCATGAAATTAATCAATAAAAATCCTCTACTCTACTATAAAAACCCATACTACAATAGGAGCGTCCTAAACAAATGGCTTACTAACGATGAAGTGGAGAAGCTATTGAATGCAGCATTACGTATGGACCCATTTATCAAACAGTCCTATTTACTCATTTTCCTGCTAGTGAACACAGGCTTAAGAAACCAGGAAACTCGTGAATTACAGATTGACCAGATAGATTTTGATAGAGCGACCCTGTATGTTAGCCGCGGCCAAAAAACAAGCTCAAACTCTGTTAGGCTAAGTGAAACACTTACCGAAGAATTAGCAGCTTATGTGAAGCATCCTTTCAATCAAGCGCGCTTTAAGGAAGGCAATACCTATCTCTTTATTCAATCAAATGGTCAAAGATTAACGACCAAGAAGGATTTGAACAATTGGATCGAATCAATATGTGAAGCTGCTGGCGTTCAGAGGGTCACTTCTCATTGGCTTAGATATACCATGGCACATCTGATGTTGGAGCAGGGAATCCATCCAAGAATAATCCAACGGCAGCTTAGACATGAGTTGCTTGAAACCACACTGAATTACCTGGGGATTATTGATTTTGATGGTTTATTAGATGAATGATGGCATGTTGACTAGATCAGTTTTCTTTGTGGACGAGGAGTAAACAAGAAAATGCCCTTCCGCTTTAGAGTGGACAGGGCATCAATTCTTAAAGGGACTGATAAAAACGGTCCCTTTGTTTTTGCAGCGTGGTGCAAATATAAAGGCACTTTCGAATATTACCTACATCGTGCCTGTATTTGCAGTTCTACAGTCTTAATTCCCCTACATCCTGAGAAGGAAAATGGTTACAAGGTTTGGCGAATTGAAGGCGCACATCCGGTATAAGGGTTCCCTTGTTTCCGTCATAGGATAAGAATATCGGTCCTCGAGTGGATTTACTCCAATCAGTTAACAGACCCACCACTACGGCTACAGCAGTAGAGGCAAGAACACCGTTTGCAAACACTACCTGTGGCCTGACACCAGCTGCTCCATATCGCTGCACTTCCCGTGTTATATCCTCATCCGACATAAAGTTCATGCATCGTAAACAAGGAAAGCCTGGGACCGAAGTAATTATTTGTCCTGCCTTCCGGGGCGGCTGGTTTTCGATTTCGGGATACACATCCAAACCGATGTCGATGTAAGGAATTAGGAATCTCCTACATGTAGCCTACAGTTCGCTCATTGCCTGGAGACCATCCAAACACCCTAGCACAACATCGCAGTTGCGAATCTCTTCTGCATGTTGTTGCCAATCCGAAACAAATGAACGAATAACGGCTCCTGGTTGTAAGTTGCGAATCATCCTCTCGGCAATTTCAACCTTTGTCTTTCGGTTTTGGACGTCATCAACAGTCCCGCCGATTAACCGATTAAGGTTCGACTCTTCGATTCGGTCACCATCAAACAATACATAGTGGTCAAATCCTACATGGGCCAATTGTTGAACAATGTGTGAGCCGCCCCCGCCCAATCCTACCACACCGACAGTAGCATGGGAGATAACTTCTTTGGCTCGGTCACCCAAAAAGGTTTGCCGTGCCAGCAGAGCAATCAATTCTTCATCGTTGGCTGTAGGTTCTTCATTCTTTAAAATAAACACGAAAAAAGCCACATGAATGCTGTGGCTTCCTTAAATATCTTAATCAACGATGCAGCACTAATGACATTAGATTATCATTCTCGATGCAGCGGGCTGCAAACGTTGCCAATTTCGTGCCTTTGCCGGTCTGGAAGCTTTCGATCGCCTTGATTAGACCGATGGTCCCGATGGAGATCAGATCCTCGAGATCTTCACCTGTATTGTCGAATTTTTTTACGATATGAGCGACCAGTCTGAGGTTGTGCTCGATAAGCAAATTTCGCGAACGCTGATCGCCCTCAGCCATTAACTGCAGGTGGCGCAGTTCTTCTTCTTCTTGAAGCGGCTGGGGAAATGCGTTGTTTTTGACATAGGAGACGAGCAGTGACAACTGTTTAATAAACAAAGCGATCGTAGCAAATAATCCAGGCATGATACGGCCACCCCCATAATGTAATGGCCGGGTAGATCCATGGCTCCCCGACGATTCGAGACTGTTCTACATTATATGTGGGCGTGGGCCTATCTGTGCCTGTCTTGAATTATTAATCGTCCGGCTCTTGGTTCAGCTGCGGCTCTGTTTCAGCTGTGCGAAGAAGAGCAGGAACAGTGGAATTACAACTAGAGAAGGTACCGATACCCATAGCCATGCCGACGTTTACGAATACATCTGCTTACGAAAATATCGTTTTCTAATTCGCTCATTTTCCCATGCATATTCGAGCCAGAGATTTATCGTACTTGGTTACACTACATTTAAACCAGTACAGGCACTTAAGTAGACGCTTGAACGCGAGTAAACAATCAAACAAAGGTGATGAATACGATGCATTCCATTCGCAACGAGAAACGCACGTGTACGGATACCGGCAAAATTCAGCACTTTCTCGAACAGGCCCGTATTGGATTTCTCGGCTTGTCTTCAGAAGACATCCCCTATGTTATTCCTCTCAATTTCGTTTGGCTGAACGGCGCGATTTATTTTCACGGGGCGGAAGAAGGGAGAAAAGTCACTTATATCGAGCATAACCCTCGTGCTTGCTTCACCGTCAGCGAGAATTACGGGACCATTACGAGTCCGATCCCAGCCAAGACCGATACGGCTTATTTGAGCGTCATCATCGAAGGCTCCTTGCATCAGTTAACCGACCTCGACGAGGCAATGGAAGCCATGCAAGTCATGCTGGACAAATATGTACCCGGCTACTATGATCGGCCGCTCGGGCGGAGTCATTTAGAACGATATGTCTCCCCCTTAGGCAGTAAAACTGCTTTCTACAAATTAACGGCAGCCTCCATGGCGGCCAAGGAGAAAGAGGCGGCCATGGATCGTCTCTTCTATGAAGGCAAGACCGTCCATACCGAACGGGCTTAACTGCATGCAGCACGTCATAATGACAATGTCACTTAGGAGTACAACGATTTATTCCGGGCAACATACCAAATGCGAGAATGGAATTCAACTAAAGGAGCGATGTAATGGAAACAAATCTATTCGACCAATTGGCCTTCATCAGAAGTCAAACGCTTGAACTGCTGCAGGGAGTAACCGAGGAGCTTGGGGATCGAATGCCGGCCGGTTTCCGCAATAATATCCGCTGGCAGCTTGGTCACGTCTACACCGTGACGGAAATCTTGGCTTTGTCGCAATTGAATCTGCCTCTTCATTTGCCGGAAGGATTTATGGAGCGCTTTCCTTATGGAACGTCTCCGCAGGACCAAATCGCGATCTCGGCTCCTGTGCCGACGATACCGGAGCTGGAGCAATTGTTAAAGAATCAGCCTCAGAGAATTCGCGAATTGCTTCCTGTCAGCCGCTTGAACGAATCCGCGCCTACCATTACAACGTCGACGGGGCTCGGTCTGCATACGCCGGAGCAGTCGCTCCGTTATAACTTATATCATGAAGGCATTCATTTCGGGATCATCTCCGTGTACAAGAGATTGTTGTCCCAGAACTAAGGGTTTCGTGTCGCCTGAATTGGATAAAAGAGACAAAAACAACAACCCTCGGCGGAAGCCGAGGGTTGTTATACGTTATGCCATTCCAAACGATGCTTAGTGCAGGGAATCCAGGTATTCCTGAACTTGACCGGGGGTTTTGGCGAATTTGCTGTGCAGATGCGCCAGCTTCTGGCCATTCTTATACACGAGCAGACTTGGAATGCCGCGTACATCATTCGCTTCCGCGATCGGCTGAAATTGCTCGGCATCGAGCGCGTAGAAGTCCTTATCCTTATTCTCTTCGATAATCGCACCGATGAATCGGTCCATATTTTTGCAATCCGGGCACCACGTCGTGTCGAATTTGATGACGGTATATTGATCTCGATTGACCAGTTCTTGAAATTCCGCTTCTGTTTCGATTCTATCCATGTTGGGCCGCTCCTTTTGTAATCGTTATTGTGCTCTATTGAATTGATAGCTGTATCTTAACGCCCCTTCGTTATTCTCACCGTAATGTAGATTACAATACATACCTCTTACTTCAACAGGACGGCAAAGATGATAATAACGACCGCGATCATGCTGAGGATATAGATACCGCTGAGATTGTTCCATTTCTTCTCCGCATTCGCGTAATAGCCGGAATTCGCCTCTTTATTGCTCTTGGATTGTCCGATCATCATGGTGCCGACAAAGCCAAGCACCATGACGATAACAACAACACCCATCAGCCAAGTCATTATCGATCACGCTCCTAATTCGGATTGTTTTCAAGCCTGCTTGCCTTTCATGCGTCCATTATAAAAGCGGTCGGATCGATTCACACCCGCCACTTCCGCGTCAATAACTACCATCCAATGTCTGCGCTTGCGCTGCTTCCCCTCCTGCCTCCAAGTCCAATTGCATAATTACCAATCTACAACGCCATACTGTTTGTATCCTTTCATTGGCAAATCTGGCCTCACAAGTAACCGTTGGAGCTGTAGATAATGACGAAGCAAACAAACAGCAAGAGCTTATCGCAGATGATCGGCATTTTCCGGCAGTCTTCGGATTTCAAAACAATGGCAATCGCCCTGCCAACCCAGAAGCTCTACATCTCGTATTACAGCACCTTGATCGACGAGAGCAAATTGCAGCATGACTTGATCTGGATCTTACAGGAGAGCGCCCGCGAGAACCCGATTGCTTCCCTTGAAGACCTGCTGCCTATGATTCCGATGACGCAAATCTTGATTTCAAACCGCTCGGACGAGATCCATGACAAGCTGATGAGATGCCATGTGCTGATTCAGTTGAAGAGAGACGCCCAAGAAGGCGCGCTCGTTCATATTCCGACCAAGTTCGGAATCCGCCCGAACAACGATACGGAGAATGAATTCAGCGTCGTCGGACCGAAGGTCGGGTTCATCGAGGACATTGATACGAATATTCATCTCATGCGGCTGCAAATCAATATTCCAGAGTTCGTCGTGAAGGAAGTAAGCATCGGCAGTCTGTCGCATACCCGTGTCGCAATGCTCTACATCGACGGCGTTACGAATCCGGAAATCGTCAACCGACTTGAGCAGCGGCTGAGAAGCATCGACCTCGACGTCAGTTATGATTCCTGCCAGGTGGACCAATTGGTGGCGGACAGTTCGATGACGCCATTCCCGCTGCTGCTTGCCACAGAGCGCCGGGACCGGGTCGTATTCGCTTTGGCAAGCGGGCAAGCCGCCTTCATCTGTGACGGAAGCCCTTATTTTATAATAGGACCGTCCACGCTGTTCGACTTCTTCATCTCGCCGGAGGATTATTACCTGCCATGGGTACTTGGCTCGTTCTTCCGCCTAATTCGGATGTTCGGCGTCGTCTTCTCGCTGTTCGCGAGCGCGCTCTACGTCGCGATCCTGACCTATCACTACGAGGTTGTGCCGCACAGCCTGCTCGGTCCGCTCATTTATTCCCGGATTCACGTGCCGTTTCTGCCCGTCCTCGAGGTTATTTTTCTAGAGATCACGATCGAATTCCTCCGCGAGGCAGGTGCCAGGCTGCCGACGAAAATCGGCCAAACCCTCGGCATCGTCGGCGGCATCGTCGTAGGGCAAGCAGCGGTGGAAGCCGCACTGACGAGCAATGTACTCATTATCATCGTCTCGTTGTCCGCCCTCGCTTCCTTCGCGACGCCAATTTATAAAATGGCCAATACGATCCGCTTCCTGCGGTTCCCGTTCATTCTGCTTGCCGCGGTATGGGGCGGCCTCGGCATCTTCATCGGCATCTGCTTCCTGTTCGTGCATCTGACGCGGTTGAAATCGCTTGGCTATCCGTATACGACGCCGGTATATCCACTCCGTCCAGCGGATTTCAAGGACAGCTTTCTGCGCATGCCCTTTCAGCAGGTCAATAGGCGACCTGGTTTTTTGCGGCCTGTATCTAAGGTCAAATATTCGCCTAAGCCCGTCAAACGGCACAAGCAGGACTGGAATTAACATCATGCCGGAGGGGTTTATGCCTGTGCGGAAATGGATTGCGGCTCTTCTGCTCTGCGCGCTGCTGACGGGGTGCGGCGACAAGAAGACGATCAATAAGATCATGCTCGTACAAAGTCTCGGCTTCGATACGGCGGGCAATAGTATTCGAGGCAGCGTGCTGACGGGGAACTACAACAAGCGGGACGAGGTCAATATGGCAATGCTGGAGACGGAAACGCCTTCGGAATTCGAAGTGCTGACCGCACTTAACACCCAGACGAGGTATCCCGTCGAATACGGCCAGCTCGGAGCCATCGTATTCGGAACGCCGTATGCGAAGCTAGGCATTGACAAGATCATGGAAAATTTGTGCCGCGACACCCGCATTTCCATGCACATGCAAGTTGCCGTAGCGGATCGAACCGCTCGCGAGCTGCTGCAAACGGCAAGGCATTCTAAGGACACGTACCTGATCGCGAATCTGCTCGAGCAGAACATGAAGAACGGCAATCTGCCGAAGATGAATATGCACCGGGCGCTGTTCAGCTTCTATTCGCGTGGGAGGGACTTGTACCTTCCGCTAGTTGCGGTGAAACAAGGTGAGCTGCAAACGACCGGCCTGGCGCTGTTCAAGAAGCAAAAGGACGTGCTGCATGTCGGTCTGAGCCAAGCGCTGCTGCTGAATATGCTGCTGGAGAATGCGAGCAACGGAAGCTACTCGGCGCCGGTCACCATTACAGAAAGCAAAGGAACGACGCTGCTGCGCATTGTCAAAACCAAAGCTGCCTATAAACTGGTCAACCCGGCGGCAATTGCCATCGACCTGCGCATTTCCGCCCGGATCAAGGACGTCCCGAAACACGCGGACTATCAAGCTTCGAATCGCATTACGTCTTTCGAGCAAACGGTCGGCGGCATCCTCGAGAAGGAGATCACGAAGCTCCTCGCGCTTTGCCGGCAGCATGGGACTGACCCCATTGGCCTCGAGGAATTCGCCTTACGGCACGCTAAGCGAAGCCGCACAGCTTCGCCCCAAGGAAGCGGCTACCCGGTCGTAACAGACGTTCATGTCAAGCTGGACATCTTGCAAACCGGCTTCAGCCTGTAAAGAAATAAAGCAGCTGAGCGGGCTTGCGCTCCTGGAGGATTGCCCCCGTGAATCAGATCAAGGTTTCCGATCAAATCTCGCCGATATTAGTGTTCTTCCTGCTCCATGTCAACTTGGTCAACTTCGGCGTACTGAACTACCAGCGCTTAGTTCTGAAACATGCCGGCTTAAACGGGTGGATATCCGTTGCGATCACGGGACTGAGTGTTCACCTGATTGTATGGATGATCTTCAAAATCGTTTCGCGCGGCGGCGAAGCCATGGATCTCGTCTCCGTCAACCGGGCTTGCTTCGGCCGGTTCGGGGGCAAAATCGCGGATCTGATCTTCATCTTGTATTTCGGCTACGGAGCGCTGATCGCATTCCGCAGCTACCTTTCCGTTATTGAGGTATGGTTGTTTCCGACGTTAACGCTTTGGCCGATCACCCTGGTCATTTTGGTGCTGCTCTACTACACGGTGAGCGGCGGTCTCCGGTCCGTGAACGGGCTGAGCCTGTGGGGCACGCTGGCTGCCGCCGTGTGTACGTTCCCGATTCCAATTATGGTATGGAGTTACCTGCACCCGCTCAATCTGCTGCCGTTGTTCAACCATACTCCCGGCGAGCTGCTCCTGGCGTCCAAAGACATGTCGGTGCAATATGCAGGCGTGCTTTCGCTGCTCATGATCTATCCGTTCCTTAAGACGCCAGGCAAATCGAAGAAGTGGGCCCATGGAGCCGTTGCCGCGGCTACCGTGCTGTATCTTATTCTCATTCTCGTAACGTTTATGTACTACAGCGAGTATCAATTACAGCTGCTCGTATGGCCGACGCTTCATATTTACATGCTCTTGGAGCTGCCGCTTTTTCAAAGGCTAGAGTATATGGTTATCTCCATCCTCTTCATAACCGTTGTCGCCAACGTCGCGTTCGGGCTGTGGATGACATGCCGCGCAGCCAAGCAGAGCCTTCATATCAAACAATCCGTTAGTTTGACCCTATGCCTGCTGCTCTTCCTGCTGGGGGTGTTTTGGATTAAGGATTACGACAGCTTGAAGTCGATTTCAAGCTATCATGCCCAAGTCGGATTCTACTTGCAGTACGCATATGTGCCCATTATGTTCATCCTGATGCAATTCAAGAAGAAAAGCCGACCGGCTTAGGGCTTGCAGCCCTCCTCCAAACAAGCTTCGGCTTTGGCTTGATGAATGGCAATCATGCTCCTGCCGGTCCGCAGAATGCCTTCCTTCGTTAGACTGTTGACGATGACGGATACCGCCTTCCGCGTTGCGCCGATCATATTGGCCACTTCCTGGTGCGTTACCGCCATATCGATTCTTACGAAGCCGTCCTCCTCCACGCCAAATTTCTTGGACAGCTTGAGCAGCAGGTACAGGATGCGTTCTCTTACATCGCCGAGTGCCAGCTTCTCCAGCATTTCATCCCGTTCTCTCAGCATCATGCTCAGCTCGCTAAGAAACTTCATGGCCAAATGCGGCCGCTTGAGAAGGAACTGTTCAAACTGCTCCTTGAGCACGGAACAGATCAAGGTCTCTTCCATCGTTTCAATGTAGACACCTCTTGAACCAAGTGAGAACGCATCCGTTTCCCCGAATATATTGCCTTTCCCTAATATCCCCATCGTAAATTGTTTGCCCTCCGTGCTGATTTTGTACAGACGGAGCTTACCTTCCTTGATGAAGAAAATGCCATCGCGCGGCGAATCCGGAGTTTGAAGCAGTGTGCCCTCAGGCAAGGCGTTGTAATGCGACATCCGCGCCATATGGTCCAGCTCGACGATATCCTCCTCGGGCAGCGCCTTGAAGATATTGAGTCTAGATAGATACCACAATTTATCGTGCATGCCGGTTACTCCCTCCATTACTAAGATAAAGCACAATGCGTACGGCCGCTGTGCTAAAGGCAGTATAGCGAAATGCCCTCTCTGAGCCCGCCCGGCAGCGGCTATGAAATGATGTACTTGGCGAAGTCCATACGATTGCCAAGGCATGACAGAAAACCAATGCTGGATCGCAGATCCGTCATTGGTTTTCTGTCTGCATGCGGTACACCATACGATAACGGTCTTGCCTAGTATTTCCCGCCTTGGTTCGGCTCATCCGACGCTGGTACAATCAGAGGGTTAAGTTTGCGTTTGCGTCGTTCATGCACAGCTGACAGCTTCAGCACCGCCGCACCGATCAGCAGCGCCCAAATCGGCGTGGATATACCCCAAGCATGAAGATGCAGCGCTGCAGCGCCAAAGGTTAGAAGAACGGAAAGCAGAAGCTTGCGGTTCTGAAGCGCAGAGCGAACGGCATGCTGGAACAAGCCAAGCAGCGAGAACCCGGTCATCATCGCGACGAAGGACGCCGGCAGCATGCGGATCAGGTCCGTTACCTGCCACGCGGCGAGTCCAAATAGAATAACAACCGCATTCGAGACGACTGCCGCGCGGTAACGCGATTCCGAAGGGCCGGCCTCCGGACTGCTGCAGAGTGCGCTCATCATGCCTCCCACATTAGCCGCATGACCGCCGAACAAGCCCGCAGCCACGCTCGCGAATCCCGAGGCTGTCATGGTTCTGCCCACGGAGGGGCCATAGCCGTTGCGCCGCAAGGAAACAAGTGCTACCGCAAGATCGTTGCTCATGATCAACAACGACAACGGAAGCGCGACGGCGAACATGCCGGAAACCGTAAATACCGGGTGAACCCAATGCGGCATCGCGAACGAGGTATCCTGCATTGGCGGGAACCCGCTATGCAGTCCGCCAAGCAATGCGAGCCCCGCCAATCCCAGAAGCAGCGCCCAGAGAGCTGGGGAGAGGCTCTTCGTTACCCGCGGCACTAGGAAATAACCTGCCCCGGCAAGCAGCCCGATGACCGGCAGCTGGACGGCAGCGGGCACGATATCGATTACGTACGAGAGCAGCAGACCTGCCAGCAACGCATCGATTAGCGGCTTCGGAATTCGATTCAGCACGGCTCCGAATAGCCCGGTGCTTCCGGCGATCAGTATCAACACGCCGGACATGATGAAGCCGCCGGCAAGCTCCGGCCAGGTGAAGCGCGCTGAGAGCGTGCCAATAAAGGCAACGGCCGTGATCGAGTGCGCTCCTGCGAACGGGATTCGGTACGTTAAACTCAAGATTAGGTTCAACAGCCCGCCGATCACATATACCGAACCAAACCACGTAACGAGCTCTTCATGCGCCAAGCCGGCGGTTTGCGCGGTTTGGACCAGCAGAATGGCGCCGCCCGAGCAGGCCAGCAATGCGGAGGTCAGCCCGGTCGATACGCTTCTCTCCTCCGTCATCCTTCGAAGCAGCGCGCTAATTCAACGATCATGGCGCCCATCCGTTCAATAGCGGGCGATGACACCCGCTCCACACCTTCTTGCAGCAGCACGTCAGCCGTTACCCTGCCCACCGCAGCCGCATGGACCTTGCTGCTGAAGCTGTCGTTCAATGCCGCGGCGCAGCCATGCTGCCGGGCAAAATCATACAAATACCTCACTTGCACCGCCGTTGTAAAGCAGACAGCATCGACCTCGCCATCGATGATCTCCCGGCACAGCCGCAGGGAGGTCTCTGCATCGGGAGCCGTATGCTTGTACGGGAGAAGGGTCCTGACCGCTGCGCCCTGCGCTTCGAAGAAGTCCGTCAAGGCAGGCATCTCTTCGCCATGCAGCTGAATGAAGATGCCCTGGTTCTTGAAATCAAATGCGCGCAGCGCCTTCACGAGCCCCTCCGTCGTCCCGTCTTCATCCAGAACGAGCGGTGAAATACCAAGCTGCTTCAGCATCGCATAGGTCTTGTAGCCTCGCGCGCCTACCTTCGACTCCCGGATGATTTCGAGCAGCCGCTCGCGAATACCGAGCCGATCTGCTTGCTGAAGCAAAGCCGCAAGGCCCGTACCCGTCGTGAAGATGCACCAATCGGTCCCGCTCTCGAGCAAATGAAGCAAATCCTTCTCCACTTCTTCCTCTCGAAGCACCAGCAAGCCTTGCTGCGGGCGAACAATCGTCGTCCCGCCCTGCCGCTCGATAATCTCGCTCAGCTCCGGCAGCTTGCGCGAGCCCGTGATGGCAATCCGCTTGCCCAGCAGGTTCTTAGCCATTTGTCCGTACCGCGGAACGCCGCCAGTAGGTACCGAAATCCTCGCCTGCCGCCCGCTCTTGAACGAAAGCTTCCAGCACGGGACGAACCGTATCCTTCAACTGATCGAAAGGCACTGCCTCCCGGTATCGCTCGTTCAAGGCTGTTCCAAGCGCGCTTCCGCCCAGAAACACGTCGTATTTGCCTGCAGCCCTTCCAATGAAAGCAATATTGGCGTTGTACGGGCGAGCGCAGCCGTTGGCACAGCCTGTCATCCGGATGGTGAGCTCCTCGTCCGCGAGGCCAAGCTGCTGCACCAGCTCCTCGAGCTGCGGGATCAAGTCCGGCATCGCCCGTTCCGATTCCGCCAAGGCTAGACCGCAGGTAGGCAGGGACACGCAAGCCATCGTGTGCTGCCGCAGCTTCGACAGCTCATCCGGCAGCGGTACGCCTGCCGCCTGCAGCCGTTCTTCAACCGCAGCGCGCAGTGCATCCGGGATGCCGCCAAGGATGACATTTTGCTGCGAAGTGAAACGAATCGTCGGCTTGAACGCGCTGACGATCTCGCGAAGCGCCGATTTCAGCTGCATCGATTCGGTATCTGCAATACGGCCATAAGGGACGAATAGCCCGAAATAGCTGATCCCATCGCGTTCCCGATGCCAGCCCAGATGATCGCTGCCGTTCTGCCACTCCAGCTGCCTAGGCGGATCCAGCTTGCGACCCAGCCTGTGCTCGACCTCGCTCAGGAACCACGCCAATCCTCTGCGGTCGATCAAATACTTCATGCGGGCGAAGCGACGGTTGGCGCGGTCGCCGAAATCCCGCTCCATGGTAACGATGGCGACGCATGTATCCAGAATCGTTCCGATCGCTTCTTCTCTGGCCACATAGCACAGCGGGCTCGCCAGTCTCGGATACGTCTCCTGATCCAGCGCCATTCGGCCCATGCCGCCGCCGACGAGGACGGTATAGCCCTCAATATGCCCGTCCTTGATGTGCGCGACAAGACCGAGGTCGTTATCGTAAACATCCAGGCAGTTATCGCCTTCCGGGACAATAGCAACCTTGAATTTACGCGGCAGGTAGACCTCTCCGTACAGCGGCTCTTCCGATTCGCCTTCGGCTAATTGGACAGGCTCGCCGTCCACCCAAATTTCATGGTAGGCGTTGGTTTTCGCGCTCAGCCGGTCCGCGAGCGCCAGCAAATCATGCCGCATCTCCTCCCGGAACGGCTCATCGCCCGGTTCCGCGCAGCAGATCGTATTGCGGCCCGAATCGCCGCATGCGCCAAGCGTCGTGACGAGCGATTCGTTCAGCGTCTTGATCGTTGTTTTGAGATCGCCCTTGAGAATGCCGTGCAGCTGCAGTGTTTGCCGTGTCGTGATCCGCATGTTCTTATAGTCCGTGTACGTATCCGCCAAGCGATCGAATGTGAGGTACTGCTCCGGGTTCAGCACGCCGCCCGGTATGCGCGCCCGAATCATCATGCTGTAATGCCGGTCCTTGCCCTCTTTCTTCAGCTTCACCCGGAGATCGCGGTCATCCTGCTGGTACACGCCATGAAACTTGAGTACCTGAACGTCTTCGTCTGCGAACTTAGGCTGTCCGTCCAGCAGTGACTCCTGGATCGTCCCCCGCAGGTGACGGCTCTGCCGCTTAATGATCTCGATCTTCGAAACATTCTCCTCGCCTGACCCTGCCATACTGCCCACTCCTTGCTGATTTTCGACTTGAGCACTATGATAATAAAAAGCGGTACATAATAAACCATCCAAATCCGGATGAATGTAAACCATCCATTTCATAGCCAGGAGTGTAACAACCATGTGGAAGCCCGATCGCAACAGCAAAAAAGCGCTGTTCGAGCAAATTGCGGACAATTTGGAGCAGCGAATTTCATACGGCGAATTTCCACCGGGCAGCCTGCTGCCTTCCGAACGGAAGTTGGCGGAGCAGCTGGGCGTGAACCGCAGCACCGTCATTCTAGCCTTTGCGGAGCTTCGCGCGATGGGCATTATCGAAAGCCGGACAGGCAGCGGCACGCGGGTCAGCAGCAGCAAATGGGGCGCTACGCCTAGGCATACGCCGAATTGGAGCCGGTACAGCGAAGGCGGCAGCTTTCTGCCGAATCCGCCGTTCATGCGGAGAATTCGCGAAGCACTGACGCAGCATCCATCGCTGATCGATTTCGCGAGCGGCGAGCTTGCGGCGGAATTGGCCCCAAGCGCTGAGATTGCGGCACTCATGCGAGAGCAGCAGTACACCGGCTACCTTGGCTACGACAATCCGCAAGGGTACACCCCGCTCAGGCAATCGCTTGTGACTTATTTGGGGAAATACCGGGGTATACAGACGACGGAATCGTCCATTCTCATTACGTCAGGCTCTCAGCAATCGCTGTTTCTGATCACGCAGTGCCTGCTTGCTCCAGGAGACGCCGTTGCGATCGAGGATCCGTCCTACTGTTACTCGCTGCCGATGTTTCAATCAGCCGGTCTTCGGCTGTTCCGGCTTCCTGTCGATCGGCAGGGCATTCAGCCGGGCGACATTCGCACCTTATTCAAGAAGCACCGAATCAAGATGGTGTTCTTGAATCCGAATTTCCAGAACCCGACGGGAACCCTCCTCGGCTCTGAGGAGCGCAAGCAGCTGCTCGACGTCGCAAGCGAGCTGGGACTTCCGCTCGTGGAAGACGATCCGTTCAGTCTGACGGCTTACGAAGGAGCCCCGCCCCTGCCGCTGAAAGCGATCGATCCCGTAGGCTCGACACTGTATATCGGTTCGTTCTCGAAGATCGCTGCTTCCGGCCTGCGCGTCGGATGGATGGTAGCGCCGAATGCCATCGTGAAACGGCTTGCGGACGCCCGGCAGCAGATGGATTTTGGGCTCAGCGTCATTCCGCAGCAAATTGCTTCCGAGTTCTTGAAATCGTCTTACTTCGAACCGCATTTGGAACGCCTGCACACGCAGCTGCTTTACAGAAGAGATCTGCTCATTGAAGCGTTGGAGAAAGAGCTCCCGGACCTGGTCCAATATTCGGTTCCGCAGGGCGGGCTGCACCTGTGGTGCAAGCTGGTCCCCGAGGTTCACGATGGCAAGCTGCTGGAGGAAACCATCAAGAAAGGCGCTGTGTTCGTGCCCGGAAGCGTCTACGGTTCGGATGCCGGCTATGTGCGTTTCACCTTCGCCAGACCGAAAGCCGAGGAAATCGGACCCGGCATCGCTATGTTCGCGGAGGCACTTCGCGAGCTGATGGGTTAACAACAGTAAAGGACTGCGCCGTTCTACGTGAACGAAAGCAGTCCTTTTCGATAAGCGGCGCGGCCTGGCGCTTATTTCTCGTACAGATTCATCTGTAGCCGTTATCCCAATCCACTATTCGCACATGCCGAAAGCCGGCATCAAGATAATACTGGTTCAGGCGCGGATTGTCCGCCATGCAGTCGAGTCGTACCCGCTTCCTCCCCTGGCTGCGGATGTAAGCTTCCGCCCATGCCAGCATCTGATCGCCGATCCCTAGCCCGCTGTGGCCCCGGCTTACGGCGAAGCGATGAATATAGCCCGATTCTTCATCGTTCAGCTCTTCCCATAGCTGCGGATCTGACCCGCAAATATAGAGCGCCCCGACTGGCTCGCCCTGCAGCCTTGCCAGAAACAGCTCATGGCCGGCATGCATCACCTCAAGCACGCGATCCAGGCTGAAATCATCGGGATGCCATTGGCGAATGCCCTTGGCTTGCAGCCATCTGGCCGACCCCTGCCACAGCTCAAGCACGGCTTGCGTCTCTTCCGTGGACACCCGCTTCATCTCGATAGCCGTGCTCTCATTCGTCATCGTCATGATGAAATCTCCTTTACATGTTGTGCTCCGCTGCCGTTTCTCTTCCTGCCAACACTTCGCTGCACAGCTCCATCGGCGAAGCGATTCGCTTGCAGCTGCTCGTTAGGTAAGTATTGAACCATACCGCATGATACGCCCTCATTCCAGCCTCGCGAGCTCCATCCAATTCGCTCGATCCGCCGTCACCGACGAATACCGACTCCTCCGGCTTCACGAACAGCCGCTGACAGGCCCGTACATAAATGTCCGCGTCAGGCTTGGCCGCGCCAACTTCAAATGAATAAATAACATCGTCCAAGTAGGCGGCAAGCTCGCTGCCCGGCAAACCTCTCACTTCTTCCTCGGTGCAATTGCTAATCAGACCAATCTTGATGTTGTTCGACTTAAGTGTCTTCAGAAGCGCAATAACATCGGAATGAATGGCATGGAAGGGCAGTGCCTTCTCTATCAATCTAGCTTGGTATAACGATTCGATCCTCTCTTCGTCGCACACTAAAGCTCGGGATGCCAAAATATCTCTGAGCACACAGGCATAGTCCGGGAATGCCCCTGTCATTCTTTGCCTTGATCGCTCGTTCCATGACTGCTTGAAATCTTCATTCGGAATGCCGAGCAGCTCCGCATAGTCATAATTGCGCTTCGAGATTCGCCTTCCATCCGCGAACTCCGTCACTAACGTTTCGAATAAGTCGAAGAATACGGCTTTGATCGGCATGTTTGGCATCCTTCCACCACCTGATCTTTCTTCAATTTGCAGTCCGCCCTCGATGCTTGTTTCTGCCCTTTTCGCGGAAACCCCTCTATTTGGTAGTATATACCAGACGTGAAAATGGGGCCACCGCAAGATTTGCAGCGACCCCTTCTTTTAATAATAAATAAACTCAGAAATTAAAGTTATCCGGATCCGGTCCAATACGCCGGTTCTCGTTCAACGCATCGATTCGAGCCATTTCGTCCGCGGTCAGCTCAAAATCCTCCACATCGGCATTCTCGGCAATTCGGTGCGCGTTGGTCGATTTGGGAATCGTAATGATATCATGCTGCAAGTCCCAGCGGATAATGACTTGGG
This sequence comes from Paenibacillus sp. R14(2021), assembly GCF_019431355.1. Lineage (NCBI taxonomy): Bacteria > Bacillati > Bacillota > Bacilli > Caryophanales > Paenibacillaceae > Paenibacillus > Paenibacillus sp. R14(2021). The sequence continues at coordinate 5,748,705 of NZ_CP080269.1, read as the reverse complement.
CAACCGATTTTCCATGCTTCGCTGAAATCTCTTGAAGCAGCGGGTTATCGAGCAGCTGTCCCTGCATAAGCGGTGACCACGCTTCGATTCGAATATCGTGCTGTTTTGCAAACTCACGAAGCTCTGTCTGAGACAGCATCGGGTGCAGCTCCACCTGATTGACCATCGGCTTCACTACGGCGTCTTTCATCAAATCCTCCAGATGATGGATCTGGAAGTTACTGACGCCAATCGCTTTAACGCGGCCTTCCGCATACAATTTCTCCAGCGCTCTCCAGGATTCTTTATATTTGCCCGCGACCGGCCAATGGATCAGATAGAGATCCAAGTATGCCAAACCAAGCTTCGCCAAGCTGGTTTCGAACGCCTGCAGCGTCGATTCGAAGCCTTGGTCTGCATTCCACACCTTGGACGTAATGAACAAGTCTTCACGATGAAGCTCGCTCTCCGTCAGCGCCTCGCGAATCCCTTGACCCACACCGGCTTCGTTGCCGTAAATCGCCGCCGTGTCTATGCTCCGATAGCCTTGGCGAATAGCAAACTTAATCGCGTCAATCAGCTCTTGTCCTTCTTCCACCTGGAAGACACCCAGTCCAAGCCGCGGCATCTCGAGACCGTTGTGCAAAGCCATTGTCTTCTGCTTCATAAGTCCAACCTCCTGTGTACGGCTGTCAGCCGACTTTTTGTTGTACCGACGAGAATTCATCATCGGCACGGTTCTTTTTCTTCTCCAGCAGTATGCTCCATAAGGTGAGTACTACAGCGGCAGCAACCATAATAGCGCCTACCCACGTTGTATGAATAAGTCCCAATTGATCGGCAACTACGCCGCCAAGCCATGCGCCTAGCGCAATTCCCCCGTTGAATGAAGCAATATTTACTGCAGAGGCGACATCAACTGCCTTCGGAGCGTATCGCTCGGCCATCTGAACGACATACAATTGCAGCCCCGGCACATTCATGAAGGCCAGCAGACCCATGGCGAAGACAGCGATTAGACCGGCTGTTTTATGCGGAATCGCCGCCATCAGGATGACCAGGACGACCGCTTGGATGATAAACATAACCAGGAGCGCAGGAAGCGGCTTCCGATTGGCTGCCTTACCTCCGATCACGTTGCCGATCGCAATTGCTATGCCATAGAAGAGTAATATTAATGCAATCGACGATTCCTTGAATCCGGTTAGTTCGTTCAGCATTGGAGATAAATAAGTAAAGACGACGAAAGTACCCCCGTAGCCGAGCGCCGTAATTAAGAAGGCGAGCACAAGTCTGCCGCTGGCGAATAGCTTAACCTGGTCGCGAACCGGGGTACGCACCGCTTTACGAAGGTCTGAAGGCACCAATATCCATGCGGATAGCAATGAAATGATTCCAATAACGACAATCGCGATAAAAGCAGCCCGCCAGCCCATTTGTTGACCGAGGAACGTGCCAATCGGTACGCCTGTCACCGTCGCCACCGTAAGCCCAGAGAACATGGTGGCAATCGCGCTGGCTCTGCGGTCCTCCGTGACCAAATCCGCTGCGATCGTTGAACCGATCGACATGAATACCCCGTGGGCAAACGCGGAGATGACGCGTGCGATCAGCAGCATCGCGAATCCGGTCGAGAATGCGGCCATTGTGTTCCCTGCAATAAATACGAGCATGATCCAGATCAGCAGCGTCTTCCGCGGCATAGATGCGGTCAACGAAGTCAGAATCGGCGCGCCGAACATAACACCGAGCGCATACAGCGTAACTGTGAGACCCGCCATCGAGACGGATATATGCAAATCATTAGCGATTAATGGCAGCAGACCGACGCTGATAAATTCAGTTGTCCCAATCGCAAAGGCACTAATGGCTAGAGACAATAACGCCAATTTATTTTTTCTTCCCTGCATAATAGTTCCTCTCTCCTTTGAAATTATTGTGATCCATCCGGCCGATACGTGTTATTATGGTTGAATAACTGTCTAATGAACAGTACGCACTTTTTTGTAAGGCAGGTACTTATAAGTTCCTTTTAGGCCGCATGGAGGATGATACCGTGAACAAAAAATATAATGTAACCGTCGAGGCTACGCTCGATGTCATTGGAGGCAAGTGGAAGCCGCTCATTCTGTGCTATCTCACGAAAAGCAGGAAGCGCCAGTGCGACTTTCTCCAGCACATTCCGAATCTGACTCAGAAGATGTTGACGCAGCAGCTGCGCGAGCTCGTTCAGGACGGCATCGTAAATCGGATCAGCTACAATCAAATGCCCCCGAAAGTAGAATACGAGCTGACGGAATACGGGCAGAGCCTGCAGAAGGTTCTGGATGCCATGTGCGACTGGGGCGAACAGCACATTAATAAGCTGTACGAGAATAAATTCGACGTTCTTGAAGAGAATGTCTTTAATCAGCCGTAATTAGTCTGTCCCGTTCGCGCTTTCGCCTATGCGCTTGCGGTTCACAGGGGCCATCGACGCAGCAAAGAGACCTGGCATCGGCCAGGTCTCTTTGTCTTGCTGTTCATTTTCCGGTCACGATTCCAATAGGTAGGCAAACGCGAAGGTATTCGCTGCAGCCGCGCCAAGACTGGCGTTTGCATCGAGCACATTGCCCCCAGCAGGCTGCTACTGCTTCATTAATTCTCTGACGTCTGCCGCCAAGTCGTTATAGGAAGTCAGGTTAACGAGCACGCCATCGCTGAAGACCTGCTCCAACACCACTTCAAAGCAATGCGGCGGATGATAGGCTCCAGAACGAACGGCTGGGCCTAAGAAATTCCGGCAAATGACGACCTTTCCCGAATAGTTCACACGATGCTTCAAGCTCCGATAATACCAGAAAGCATTCGCATGCCGCACCGGCGCAGAGTCCCACAAGTCTGGCGGCGCATCGCCGTTATCTTTCAACCCGATATACATTTCATCGATTTGCAGCACCCGGTCGACAATCGCATATGTACTATAGAAGCCCCCTTGAGAGCATGTACACGCCCACAAGTGCAATAACTCCCCATATGCACAGATACATAATGCGAATCGCGCTGTAACGCAGCGCCTTCCTCCGAATGACGATTTCATTTGCAACGAACAGCGCAATTCCTGCCAGCAGCATGCCACCGTACATCAGGATGATCGTTAAAGCCGATTCCCCTGAATCATTAAAAGCAAACGCAATCGGCACTAACAGCATTAGACAGAGGATAACGGGAATTAATAGGATACGCGTAAGCAAAGGTAGTGTTTTCATCCTGTCTCCTCCTTACTATTTCTATGCAGACTGTTGAACTCTCGCAATAGACGGGGTAGTTCGTCTCTTACAACCGGCTGAGCTCTTCCATCAAACGTACTTGTACACAAGCAGGTGCCATCGACGATTTCATGCCAGGCTCATTCCAGCTGAATCCATCGTCCTTATAGCGGGGAAACACATGCATATGGTAGTGCCCCAAATCATTAAAGATGCCGCCGTTCTGAATGACGGATATTCCATCCGGCTTGTATATCGCCTTCAGCGCTTTGGAGATTCGTATGGAAGCTTGCATAATGGAACCCATCGTCTGTTCATCGATGTCGTCCAGTTCCGTCACATGCGCCTTCGGCAAAATCAGCGTGTGGCCTTCATTCAGGGGGTCTATGTCCAAGAGGCATGTCACAAGATCATCCTCCCAAACAACTTGGCTCTCCGCCAGATGGTTCGCTAATCGACAACCCAAACAGTTCATGGCTGCGACGACTCCTTCCTTAGATTATCGAATTATTTTTCGTGCCAGCCAAGCGCCACTTCAATTAACCGTTCTTCCCCGATTAGAATCTTCTTGCTCGACATGGTTTCTCCGCCCACCTTCTGATAGAACTGCAGTGCAGGATTATCCTTCAGCACCCACAGCATGAAGGATCTATGATTCATTGCCTTCATTGCATCAATGAACGTCCGAAATAGCAGCTTTCCATAGCCTTGCCCCTGAAATTCCCTCAATAAATAGAAGGCATACACTTCCGCGCTGTATGTCATATCCGATTCCCGGCTCTTCCCGCCATGAATAAATCCTGCAACCCGGCCATCCCTATGTTCAAGGATCAGAACGGTTTGATCCGAATCAAGATGATCGAATATCCGCGTCCAGTTTTGCTTACGGCCTTCCACAGTCAAGCTCGATAAATAAGCATCTGCGATTATTCCCTTATATGTACTTTTCCAACTCTCTGCATGCACACTGGCTATGCCCTCGATATCATGAATAGAAGCTCTTCTTATTCTCATCGCACTCAACTCCTTAGGCTTAGGCAAACAGCTTAGCTCAACCGTTTTCGTTCTCGAATGGTTGACGTATGCTTTGATTTGATGACTAATATTCGGGAGGTCCCTATTGTCTTCGCTTAAAAATCGCAATGACATCCCTGGATTGTCCTTGAGATTTGCTCGTATCAAAGCATGAAACGAGCTCCCAGCCTTCAGTTCCATATTCGTTTAAAAGTCCTTCGAACTCCTCCGGATCCAGCTTACCTCCTAGAAAACCACCGGTCTTGTAGGTAAGTGTTTTATATTCCCATTTTTCCATGACGATCGCCTCCTGTTTACCTCATTATTCCTAACGTCAATACGTATATAGACAAGAAAAGTCGCGATTCCTCGCGACCTATTCCTTAATACCTTATCGTATATAGCTCAACTCGGTTTCTTAGTCCTCAACCATTTCAATAATTTATCGTAGACGATCTTGTTCGTTTTGTATTTCTTATGGTGACTAACCACTGTGCCTTTGTCATTGATATCCATTTGGAAATTTTCATTGTTTTTCAAAATAAATGTAAGCAGTAATGCCTTCCCGTCATTTCGTATATTCTTGCTGCCGTATTGTCTGTTATATTTCGCTGAGTGTACGATTGAAGCAAGTTCTTCTTGGTCTTCTTCCTTCAAGCGGATTGAATCGTGCGTCACTTCACCATCACTCAGATAATCAAATGAAATGGAATCTATTTCATCGATGTTCGCCACAACAGTCTGTGCAGACACCGGAACTAGACCATAGGCTAGAAAACCGAACGCGATGACGATGATAAGAATGTAGAGATAGATGCTGCGCTTCGTTACGATCCATATCCCTCCTTTCAGGCAGATGCCAACTCTAATCAGTCCGTAGTGACCGAATAATCTTTGTTTCATCTCCCCTTATTATCAATCAATTTCTTCTCTATAAATTCCAATATTGGTATTAGGCAAATATTTAATTTTATATTTCTTTCCGGTTGTTATCCTTGCGTCTATTAAAAATGCGTTATCGCAGCTCAACCAACCATACGTTGAAGTAATATCAATTTTGCTTAGTTCTTTCTTAAATTTTCAAGTTTTCTAGAAGAATTCGGAATCTAGTTCCCCCAACGATAAACATTCGCCGTGTTACCCGTTCCAAGTCATTAACCGTATCGCATAAACCTCACTACCTTATCTGAATTGCATTTATTTGATTTTTATGATGTTCATCATGTTCAATAAATTCCTCTATAATATACAGCAAACTGTACGGTTTTCCACTATGCGGGCTATTACTTACGCCATTTGCAGTAGTTGGTCTATCAATAATATCCTTTGATTTTATTAGTAATTCCGATAACTCTTTTCTCGTATTTGTAAATTCATGAATTAAAAGACTTTTCGAACGATTTCTTGCATATTCATATCCTAATTTATTATAAGCATCGAATTCCGGAAAGATCATACCCTCTCCATTGACTACTCAAGGGATGACATTAGCTATTAAGTACTGATCCCAATTCAATAAGTGGCCGATAATCTCAGCAATCGTTGCTTTACCTTCAGATATAGAACTATGCCATGATATATTCTTGAAATCATAGTCGTTCCAATTATTCGTATACGTATCAATAATTCTACGTATTTCAATATTTCTATCAGACATTTATGTACCTCCCAGAATAAAACTGCAGCCTTATTTTATAAATTTATACTTCCGGACGTTTAAGACCATCACACCATTAATACCATTGTTCTCTTACCATCCAGTTGTAACGAAAAAATATTAGCATCGTGATCCCTCCGTATTCATACTTCATGTGACTTAAATATCATGTATTTTTCTTATTTCATAAATTTGATCAATGTGATGATAGGCATGAAGATTATCATGATTTATTGCGTCTCTAATTGTCGCTCTCCCGTCCTGATGTACTAATTCTCTATCAAGTGCATTTGGTAAAATCATGCAAAGATAGGATATGTATTCTCTAATCAATTTGAATAATTGAATTTCGAGCTGCACGGGCCTTTGCAGATGCTCAAGATTTTTATTCCAAATGTGTGGATCAAAATCATTAAAAATATAGGTCTGTTCTGAACCTGCTAATGCAAAACGGTTAATATGAAAATAATTCAAATCACATTCAATGATATGGTGTGTGATCTCTCGAATTGACCATTTTCCTTCTGCTCTTTTCTGATTTAATTCCAAATCGGAAAGATTAGACAAAGCCTCTTCCAACTTCATTGGGGCTATCTTATACCTTTTGATAAGCTCATGATCTTCATTAGATAAAATAGCTGGATTCAAGCTATCACTCCTGACATTAAATTTTTTCTATCCTCATTTATATTGGTAGTATATACCACTTTTGGGTTTGCAGCATACAATAAAGCGCCGCGGCGTCGAAGGGCTCTACTCTTCGATTGCGTGCAGCGCATCTAATTGGCTCTATTCACTGGCTTAGCTAATTATGGCGTAATTGTCCATATGATTATTGCAAACAATAGCCCACTCCAAAATAATTCTCCGGTGTACGGTTTACCTTTGACTATATTCTTAATTGCTCTCAAAAAGGCTACGATAAATATATAGGCCAACAGGAATAAAATAAAACCCAATAAATATAAAAGCCGCCAAAACTATATCCTTCTTATTCATTATTTACTAAGCATGGTTTAAAGAGGTCGGATCCAGGGCGCAAGCCCGCTGCCATATTACAGTGCTAGACGCGTTTGTCACTTTAAGCTTCTGTCCTTGTCTGCCAATGGTTTTCAAATCGTTCTTTCTGATCATTCATTATCTCGAAAACAGGTTTTACTAAATTCAAGATTTCAAGCTCAATACGATGTTATGTGATGCCAGAGCCCTCTTCGATATCTATCACACCTTTAGGTTCTTAGAATTCCAGTATTCCGTCCCTTCAAATCAATAAATACTGGTCTCTGTACGATATTAATCGAGTCAATATTAATTTCTTCAATGCTTCTAAATGCTAGTTGCAAAGACTCATTATCAGTATCTCTATAAACAAGGTTTTCCCCATCCTCGGCTAGCTTCCCATCCAAATTGGCTTCCACACTAAATAAAAACATAACAAAAACAACTTCATTTCCATCAGGATAGGTATACTTCATTCTTTCTCCTGTATATATGGAAAATAAATCGTAGTGTTTGATATCAAGTCCGGTTTCTTCTTTAACTTCTCTAATCATGGTTTCTTCAATTGTTTCACCGGCTTCCATACCGCCGCCTGGTAATCCCCAATCACCATAATCAGATCGTTTCTGTAATAATATTCTTCCGTAATGATCTTTAATAATGGCCCCGCCTGTAACAATAATATTTCTAGACATGGTTTCAGTCCTTTTTGTGCGTTTTGAAAAATCGCTTAATCACTTGATCATCCCATACTTGCACTTCAATATATCGCTCAGGTCCCTTATCGCCTTGTTTATTCCATTCTTGTGGGAATCCATATTCCTTTATTAAGCTTTTTATTTCATTTTTCGTATATATTTGTCCTCGGTAAGGTTTTTTGTCCTGATATCTCATCGTCGGAAATAGATCACCATAGGTAAAACTTATTGACTGTTCTTGAAACTCATCCCAATTAATGGATATCCAATTTGGTTTTGTATACCATGATTTAAGCCATTCACACGGTCCCACAGTCATGTAATGGGGATAGATATTTCTAGGCCTACCTCTCTTGTCTATAAATTTCTCTCGAGCAGTTCTCTCTAACTCTCGTCTTATCAACATGTAATCATCTGATCTTTGACTTGCAAACGACTTACCTTCTTGTCTTAATTGAGCAGATATCTCATTTGCTTTTTCTGATGTAAGACTCGATAAGTTTTTAAATGGACCACTATCTGAATCAAAATAATGATATAAGTGATAGGTCATTGGGGGTTGTTTCCTTTGGGGTTATAACTATGCATTCGAAGATCTCAGATGATATTTATCCAGCGCTTCTCTTATGATTTCCTTATTTATACCTGCTTTATTATTAATTCTTTCAATCCAATCGTCTATCATCGTTAATTTACTTTCTTCAGTCCTTCCTTGTTTACTACTCATAAAGCTTTGATAATCGTTAAATTCCCAATGTGTGATTTCGTTATTCGAAAAGATTCTGCTCTCTACCAGCGGTTTTCTTAACAGTTTTTGCGAATATTCTCCTGCTTCTATTAATGTCTCAGGCTGTATTGGTCTTAAATGATATACTTGACTACTTTGTTTTCCATTCGTTCTATAGTAGTTAATACGTAGATCTTCTCCATTAACTGATATGTCCACTTGAGCACCAGGGAAAAAATCATCCAATCTCTCTTCTGTAAAATCGCTGCTTTCTTGATCAATTAAAACAGGCTCAATCCATTGATCACCTAAATCACACAAGTATTTATGGCCTCTTTCACTCACGGCAACAACTGCAACATGCGCATTGGGAGTAAATAAATCATGACCGACCGCATAGGCTGATATGTTCTCATGTTTGAATTCATGCAGTAACCAAATGGCCAGATCAAAACAATTGCCTGATGTGCCATATTGTTCACGATGTAATTTCATTAATTCTACACTTCTCTGTTTTGTATCAGATTCTGTTTTTAAGAACCACGCTTTTGTTAATGTTTCCATTGGAAGCATATCAAACCTTTTCCAGACGCCCAGTACTTCCGGAGTTGCTCTCAGATCAGTTCCCCCCATACTTAATTATTTTCACGTAACCGAAGGCCGCTCAAATATTCATTTCATCATTAAACTCAATACAAAAAGGCTGTGTTTCCGGTTTTAAACAGTATTCTATTCGTTGTCTGAAATTTTTCCATTCAACTTTGTTTAGTGCTTCCTCTATTGGAAAAAAACCAGATTCCAAGCTCTCTTCTGTTGTTATTAGTTCTCCGCCAACCGGCTTCGCTAAAAATAAGGTATTACAAATTGAATTCCCGGTATTCTGAAAAATCCCGCAAAATGTGATAATTTCTATGTCTATCCCTGATTCTTCTTTTGTTTCTCTTATTGCTGCCTGTGAAAGGGATTCCCCAAGTTCTACTTGTCCTCCAGGCATTTCCCAGCCCCTACGTGGACCCTTAATGAGTAAGATCTCTTGCTTATCGTTAACAACGATCGCAGCTGCAGAAACAATATGCTTTGGTGGATTCATTGACTCAACCTCCAATAAAATGAATAGGGTTTTAAGGACCGAGGGCATCAGGCCCAATGCGTGAATGCGGTGTTAGCTGATGTTACTGCCTTTCTTAGAACAATTCACACTAAGGGTTTTATCTGAAATCGCTTTACTATCACTTGGTCTATAAATTCTATGTCATTTATGTTTCTAGTCTTGAATTCGTCTAATATGCTTAAAAAAATCCGTCCAATTAATATACTGTCGCTAATGCATCATGTCTTTTTAAATCATTATCTTGAATGTTATAGTACTTAATTAAATAATCTGTCCAAATAATATCTTTAACTTCCGGGTACAAATACGAAAATAGAGCTTTTGTATCTAAGCAAGAATTCGTAATCATTGGGAGGTTGTTTCTCTTGCATTCATTAAGTAAAATAGGTAAATCAAATTCATATCCCGCGTGCGTAATTAAAACAGTATCTTTAATGAATACTAAAAAATCGTTATAAACGCCCTTTAGAACTGGGGCATTCATTAAATAGCTATTATAAATGCCTGTGAATCTCTCAACTGCTTCTGGAATCTGTTTGGGTGGTTTAATAAAAGAATTAAAGGTCTTGGCTTCCTGAATACAACCATTTTCAATAATTACAGCGCCTATTTGTGTAATATATTCTGTCTCATGATTTATCCCTGTAGATTCGAAATCAAATACACAGTATCTTTGTGTTGCTGCATCTTTAATAGATACTCCTGACACTGCATATTCCAAGTCAGAGATTATTTTAATCTCCATTCCCTTCACCTCAATTATCTCTTCATTTGCAGTAATTTCAGCTAACGTTCTTGTTTTCACGATGTCCTACCACTTAAGCCCCGAAGGGGCGGCCGCGATACGATTAGTTGGAGGGATGTGCCCGGCTTGACCCACAACGGACTCCTGCCTCAAGGATTTCCGTAAACGTATTTAATCTTATCTGATTCCTTAAACTGAATTTTATGAACATACTTTAAATGTCGCCCTAAGCTTATCCCTTTATGCTTTAAATAGGCATTTACTTTAACTTTTTCTTTATTCTTCAAATGAAGAATGTAATAGTCCTCTGTATTAGTTTTTCCTAGCCTTATATAAATGTATCCAGCCTTTTTTTCTGTAATTGCTCAATAAATTTTATCTCACTTATATCAATTTCTCTTCTCTTAAAGAGAGAATCTGTCCTTATCTTTGATTCAATAATCAGAATTTTAGATGAATATCCATATACTAAAAAACAAAAAAGTAAAATACTAAAAACTATTCCCGAAAACATATTTATAAAAGTAAAACTAATTATTATGACAACAATATGAATAATCGACCAAATAATAATAGCTTGAGTTCCACGAAATATCATTATTATCGCCCTTTATGGTTAATAATTCGAAATTTGACTCTTTCAGATACCGTTTTTGTGTTCATGACGTCGAAAGACTTAAGGGAGGATCGGACCGGCTAGCCTTCCATAACACCGGTTCGCACAACGAGATTAGTCTTGCAGATGTGTCCGGCTGCTCCCGCTTCCTCGCTTCTGCCAATGGCTTCCTCGAATTCACATCGGACACCGGACGGTCCGAGCGGCGAGTGCCCCGAAGCGTGAATATGGTGTTAGGCGAAGTTATATGCCCTTCATTTCCAAGAAGATGAATCTAAATATCTAAGCTCTTCTTCGTCACTACATATGATCCAGCCATAAAATCATGAATAGCTCTTTTTTTATTGTTAAAAATAATAGTAAATGAATCAATGATAAAAACTAAACCATAAAATAATGAAATTTGAGTTATTACATCTGGCGCCTCAACATTCAGGTATGAAAAATATTCTTCAACCGAGAGTATGACTCCATAAGCTAGTATAAAAATATATCTAGTTAAAGCTTGCTTAACATTCAAATATTTCCCATTTCTATTGACTACCCTTATCTTAAATATTAGTTTCCCAAGTGTTCCACCAAATTTAACCAAGAGCGTTATATCAAAGATAAAAAAAACAAGCCAGTGAATTAAGGAAATTGGACCATAGCCAAGGGCTTCAGCTAAATATACAGATAGTCTGTATATTATCGTTAACGGTATTGACATAACTAGCATCTCAATAAATGTAATTATCAACCGTTTCCAAAATCCAACATATTGAAACTGAATTTCAATCATTTAGAACCTCCACGCTCTTATTTACTGTATTACCGACGTTGATCCCTTTTAAATAGCTCTTATCTTAGGGGGATCGATGTGTCCGGCTGCTTCCACTTCCCCGAAATGCCTCTGCTGGACCGAGGGCGTCAGCCCGAAGCGCGAATACGGTATTATCTGAAGTTCAGCACTTCCATGATATACTCACAAATTCTTTATTCTATCTTGACCACTGACAATGTTTACATTTATCACAAACCATTTGGAATTCTTCTATACTTTTATATTTCTTTGTATTTCGAATCCATAAGTCTAGTTCTTGAGCAGTATCAGTCGGACCGCCATTATTGGCAAAACAATATTCCCAACATAGTCCCTCACTAATTACTCTCTCAACAGCGGGACAAAACCATTCCCCTTCTTCTTCATCAACAATATTAGTTACTATACAATTTGCCATTACTCTGTTAGTTATTAAATTAAATTTACTTCCTACATAAAGTAACTGATGAGGCGCTTCCGAGGAGTTATTGAATAAAAATTCGAAACGTACGATCGCCTCTCTATTCTCATCAAAATCAGTAATCAAGTACATATTCATACTCCATAGGCCAAATTCTTGGTCAATATCATCTTTAAATATAATTGGTGTACTGAGCATTTCTTTAGGTAATTTACTTTGACCTCCTTCCTTTACGGAAAGAAAACGCACCTTACCGATTATTGATTTCATATTTTGTATCTCCTAGACTCATAATTTAGTTTGCTGAATTTCAGATAACTTTCTTGTATTCATGGACCCGAAAGCCTTAATTGACCCGTAGGGAACGGGTCATTAGACTTAGGCTCGCAGTGGTTGTCCGGCTGAGTTACCCTCGGCACTTTTACAACGGTCCGGGACCAAGGGCGTAAGCCCGCAGCATGAATACGCTGTTATGTGAAGTGCTCCTGAGCTACTTACATAAATATTGTTTCTCCTGTAGAAAGTACTCTTATGTATACTTCTTTCATATCCATTTCTGGTGTTAAAATAACTTCCTTGTTAATAAACATAGCAATCTCCTTCATAAACTGAATTACTTTATCTACTTCTTCAAGACTTATAATTTCTTTAGGTGAAATGTCAAACTCAATGTTGTCAGCCTCATAGAAATAGCCGGAAATAGAAATACCTTTATATTCGATATGAACGACCATTGAAAAATCATCTTTAAGTTTTAATATTTCTATAATACTTAGTTTCTCATGTACTTCTTCTCCATCTTTGAAAATAAATATTTCAAAATCAGGGTTTGATCTGACATAGTCCAATAACAAATCCCAATCAGAATAATGGGTTCGTAGTATATATATCTCGAAGGCTTCCATCTCGATAAAAATAATTGTTTAATAATTCATCTCTCATCATTTTTATCCTTTCACTTCGCATTTCACATAACGTTCTTGCATTCACGAACCCTCACTGGCTTAAGGCGACCAACGGGAGCCGGGTCCGACGGACTTAGCCAGTGCAGGGTTGTCTGCCTAATTCCTCTTCCTCGAATTCCCTCCGTCAGCCCGCCGCGTAAATGAGGTGTTATGTGATGGATCGGCCATCTTTGAATCAGCTCTTAAAATTCTGATTTTCCGATTATCTATATACTCCCGTTCTCTTATTAATAAAATCGGTAAATGCATCATCATGTTGCTGATTAAATAATTCTGGTACTTCTTCAGGGTTAAAGAATTTAAGTTCTAGACTTTCTTCATTACAGCTAATTAATTCCCCATCGGAAATGCATCCCTTATAAAAGAATGCAATTGTCTGTGCTTGATCCCCATTTGGGTATTTATCAAAGTACTTCGTGTATACCCCAATTAAATTCTCAATAGATATGATTAAGCTTGTTTCTTCTTGTACTTCACGAATTGCTGTCTCTTCAGCGGATTCCCCTATTTCCATAGCTCCCCCAGGAAAGCCCCATGCATTCTTATCCCTTCTCCGTTGCAACAATATTTGTCCTTCTTCATTCGTAATAATCGCTCCAGAAAAGTTTAGGATTATCATTTCACTACCTACCTTACTTCTTATCCACTTAATGTAATCCATCAATCTTCTCCTTATTATTGAGTCATGAAATACTACGCATGATTCGAATGTACTTTTATATTGACTTGCCGATCTTTCACATAACGTTGGTGTATTCACGAACCCGAGAGCCTTAAATGACCGTTAGGGAACGGGTCGTCAGACTTAGGCCCGCAGTGGTTGTCCGGCTGCTTCCGCTTCCTCGAATATCCTCGGACCGGACCGAGGGCGAATGCCTCGATGCGTGAATATGGTGTTATATGCTGTCGGGGCCTTCCTCGAGTTACTTCTGATTTAATGATCCCATTTTTTCTTTCAATAATTTGTTTATTACTGGAATTTCAGGTGGACTAAGATCTTTCGGAATATTCCAGAGATCAAAAAACTTCACTTCCTTTGTTTCAATTCCGTCTGATCTTAATGTTCCTTTATATTCTTTGCAAATATAGACTGTTACTAAATTAAATACTTCATCACCATGTGGGTACCTATAATATAATTCGTTACCGGAAAATACATCAAATAAATGTAGTCGCTCTGCAATCAAGCCTGTTTCTTCATATAGTCCTCTCATAGCTACTTCTTCCATTTTTTCACCAGGCTCTAATGCACCACCAGGGGAACCCCACAAACCATTATCAGTTCTTCTTTGTAAGAGTAATCGATTTTGATTATCAAATAATAATACACAAGCTCCTGCCATTATTATTGGCCTTGTTCCTACTAATTTTCTGAGATCCTGAATATATCCCAAAATTCTTCCTCCAATTTGATAGGATTATGTTTTAAAAGTTCTTTACGACCTTATAGCCCTTACTATCTTATAGCCCTTACGGTTTTATAGCTTCATATTTGGCTGCGAGCAACAGGACGTTGTTGATGTGTCACTTTTATAAATTCTTTCGGGGCAGATCTTGCAGATAACGTTCTTGTATTGATATGACGAGGCTTGTCTAGCCCCCCTTTATTTTCACTGAATTCCTCGGCGCGAAGGCAACAGTCAACTCGACAGTTGGCACACTGATATCCGTGGGTTGGTTACCACATTTTATCCGACCGTCTGAGAATCTGTTCGCTAACTCACGACGCATGTTTACCCTTAGGGCTAATGCAAATACAAGACGCGAATCCATTCCCTCTCTCGCGTTGCCTTCGGGCCCAGGAATTCAGCTTTTTCCTTTTCTTCCTTGGTTTACATCACGTTTGCTTTTAACCAACGGCTCGGGTCTGTTCCACTTCCCGGGCAATCGCCCAGATAAACCCTAACAATTCTCTGGCTATTGCTGTTGCTGCTACACATTTTTGCTTGCCTCGTTGCACAATAAGTCGAAAATACCGCCCATGCAACCGATGCTGGGCTTTCCATGCTATCGCTTGTACGGCTGGCTCTTGCTTTTGGTTTTTTACCTGCATTCTCTCCGTCATTGCCGGCCGGTGGCGGTACTGCCATGCCGCTTCGGTTACCACCCGCCGTATATGCGCATTTCCAGACTTCGTGATTCGTCCTCGCCAGCTTGAATCCCCACTCGATCGTTCTTGTGGCACGATACCCGCA
Source organism: Paenibacillus sp. R14(2021) (assembly GCF_019431355.1). Classification (NCBI taxonomy): domain Bacteria; kingdom Bacillati; phylum Bacillota; class Bacilli; order Caryophanales; family Paenibacillaceae; genus Paenibacillus; species Paenibacillus sp. R14(2021). Next base: position 5,733,528 of record NZ_CP080269.1, on the reverse strand, counting down.
TACGCCATTAGCTGCTGTGGATTTCGAAACCTTGCGAAACTCCCGATTTCTGCTACTAGGGTTACTGCTGTTACGAGTCCCACACCCCGAAGTGCCTGCACTGCTTGAATCACCTCCGCTTGCGGCGCCGTTGTACTCTCCCGTTCAATTTCGTTTTCCAACCGCTCTAACCGGTGTTCACTCTCTAAGACCACATGGAGGTAGTCCTGGAATACATAATGCTCCGCTGTGCGCTCGAATTTCAATGCGCCTAGCCACTTCTTGTAACTCTTCGTCCATCGTTTTTTCAAATGCACGGGTTGATGGATTTGATGGCGCAACAAGAATTTCACCATGCGTTGTCTTGCACGGTGTAGATCTTCTTTTGCATCTTCCCTAGCTCGTACTAAATCCCGCAGTGCCTCCGTATCCCGATCCGGCACATAGACACTTGTAAGTTCACCAGCTCTAAACAATTGAGCCAGTCGCAATGCATCTCTGCGGTCTGTTTTTACACGGTCTCCTGCGCGTTTAGGTATGAGCGACGGTGCCACCACGATACAGCTGACCCCCATGCTCGTTAGCCATCGATACAATTCATAACCCGTTGGTCCAGCTTCATAGCAGACTTCCAATTGTTCTTTCTCCCCTAGCTGCTTCAACAACTTCCTCACAGCCTCTGGTTTGTGCGGAATGGTTCCCCAGAACCGCGGTTCTTCTCTTCCGGATTCAGCGATTGCAACAGCGATGGTTTCCTTCGAGACATCCATCCCGATATATTTTGTGGCATTATTCATATTAACCAGCTCCTTTTTGTTGTAGCTCTGTAGAGTAGTTTGTCCATAAACACCTCTATAACCTACGTTGTACAATTAGGAGCTGGCCTCGTCATCATAATTCACGAACCCTCACTGGCTTAAGGGCACCAGCCCGGGTCGTCAGACTTAGCCAGTGCAGGGTTGTCCGGCTCCTCCAGCTCCCCTGAAATCCCTCTGCCGGACCGAGGGCCGGATGGCCCGATGCGTGAATATGGTGTTATACGACGTGTCTGACATCTTCGACTAAACTATCCGAATTGATATTCCTTCATCCTTGTACTCATCTATTCTTTCAATATTAATCCAAGGTTCTTCATCTTCTCTAATACGATGAAACCGAATAATACTGTCTCCACCATCAAAACTTAGAATAATCAAAAAACTATAATCAGGAAAATCTAGTTTAAGCTTTACTACCCACATATCCACTAATTTCATTGCAAATCTTAAGCCTTCCAAGGGCTGCTTAATAAAAAAGCTAGATACATCAATCATATGTACATGGCTTTCCGAAGCTTCGAATCCTGATCGATCCCCAAATTGCTTTAAAACAAACTCAATATTTATAGTTCTATCTGGTTTCAAATCATTCTGAAGCAAAATGCAACCTTCTACTTCAATAAAAGTAGGCCAAACAATATTTATTAGTTCAGTGTGTTCATGGAACTTATACTTCCCCATTCCATCAAGAAATTGATTTAGTTTTTTGTTTGATCTATTCATTAATTCTTCTCCTTGATTAAACAGACATGTCGTATAACGTTGCTGTATTCAGACGTCGAAAGACTAAAGGGACTTGTGGATCGGCGAAGCCATCCATCACACCGTTTCGCAAAGCGAGATTAGTCTTGCAGATGTGTCCGGCTGCTCTCGCTTCTCCGAAAATCCTCTGCCGGACCGAGGGCCGGATGGCCCGAAGCGTGAATATGATGTTAGGCGAAGTATTGTGACTACATAGAATCACTTACTAAAAATGCTTTTCTTTCTTCATTAATTTGATTTCTTTGCAAAAATCTTTTAAATCAAAAGGGTTCTTTAGACCCTTTGAGATATAAATTTCATTTATTTCATTTAACTGATTAATTAATTCTTCTGAAAATCTAATCATTTCTTTCCATGTAAATTTAAAAAGGTTTGCCGATCTTATCTCAATGTCCTTAAAAGGTGAGTGGTCGGTTCTCCAAGTAATATAGTCTTTAGAGTGTGTTACATGAACATAAAAGCCACCGCATCCAAAGATACCACATGAACAAGTAAACATTGGATACTTGCCTTCATGATTCAGTGATTTGAAATAATCTTCAAGAACAAAGACATCATCCAGCTCGTGCTGATTTATAAATACCAGGATCTCAAAATCAATAATTGGCACTTTAACTCTTTTATGTTTACTGATATTTTTAAATTCTTCTCGTGTCTTAGTAATTAATTTAGACGAGATTTCATTGCTGATTGGATCCATGGGTCTAATTCCTTTTCTTCATAAATTTCTTATCACAATATTTCGCCTAACGTTCTTGTATTCACGACGTCCATTCCCCATAGATAGCTCCTATCTTAGGGGAATGGATGTGTACGGCTGAAAATGCTTCCTCGCTACTGCCAAAGGCATCCCCGAATCCACTTCTAACTTCTGTCCGGACCAAGGGCCGAATGGCCCGATGCGTGAATATGGTGTTATACGCAGTTACTGCCTTCTTCGATCAACTTAAAAGTAGTACGAAATAAATGTAGAAAGAAAAATAGTGAGAATTAACGTAGACACCACAAGAATTAGCGGACTTATAATAAATAATAAAATATTTCTTAGCCTCGATGGCTTTAAAATAACTGAATTTATTAAAAACCAAACCATAAAATACCCTAAAGCTAAGTATTGCTGCCACCTATCAAAGTCTGTCTCATTGTTTAGGGTGACTGACTCTATTGGAAACATGACTAAATAAATTATGGTGAATAGGGGCATTCCTATTAAAAAATTCAGAGTAAAATACAAAATTGATCTAGTTTTCTTTATAGAATAGGCATTATTTAATAATCTGTTTCTAATAACCTCCAAAGAAAAAGAAATAATAAAACTATAAATAATAAAAGAAATTAAACTAAATTTCTTATCTAACATTGAATTCTCTACTAGTATTAAGACAATAATTATCCATATCGCATAAGGGATATAATATTTCACTTTAGTCATCTTCTAATCTAGCTCCCTTTGAATTGCAGTAATTGCGTATAACGTTCTTGTATTCACGAACCCGAGAGCCTTAAGTGACCGAAGGGAACGGGTCGTTAGACTTAGGCTCGCAGGGTTGTCCGGCTGAATCTGCTACCAGGCTTCTTAACTTCGGTCCGGACCAAGGGCATAAGCCCGCAGCGTGAATACGGTGTTAGCAGATGTTCCCTCTTCTTGAATTACTCAAAATGTCTTGCTAATCTTTCATCTGATCTTAATATTTCTTCTAGTCTCTTATTTTCTCTTCCGAATTCAAACATAGTTTTCTCAAAATCATCATTAACATTAATAATAGGAATATTCTTTGAGATTCTAAAGAACATATCTAAAAGTCCAAAGGAGATATTTGCAATCCACCAAAGTCTCTGTTTTATTATTAATGGATCATCGGGGTCAAATAACGTCGTTACGAATTTTTCTTCGTTGCTGAAGTCATAGTTGTTGAATGCAGTTATAATATTAGCGTGTGCAGTATTCTTATTTATGACTTTGGTTTTCATGAATTTTATCTTGTCATTGAAGATACTATAATTTTCTTCTAGCCAGTTATGTGCTTTAACCTTTACTTCTGGTCTTTCATGAGCATAATCATTGTTATCAATGTAAGCGAACTGATTTATATCTGTTTCATATAAGGAGTAGGTAGCAAGCACTGCGGATTCAAGAACATGTCTCAGCATCAGCTGGGCTTGTACATCATGTCTTCGAAGAGATGATAAGAGTGATAAGCTTAAAGATTTGTTCACTTGGGATAAAAAGATAACAAATACTTGAGCATTGGGCTTAACTGTTTTTAAAAAATGAAACGAAAATTGAACCAGCCTTTCAGCATGTGTATAGAATTCGCCATATATGTCATTTGAAGAAACGATCATTGCATTCTCGGTCATTGAAATATCTTTAATTGATTTCAATTGCGCCCCTCCTGTTTTAAAGCTTAGGGAATTTCTGCTAACGTTGTTGAATTCTCGACGCCCGACGAATGTCGGGTGTGTCCGGCTGAATCCACTTCCAGGCTTTGCAACTTCGGTCCGGACCGAGGGCGTATGCCCGAAGCGTGAATGCGGTGTTAGCCGATGCTTCCTCTTCTCTGAGCTACCCACCAAGTATGTTCTTGATTCTCTTAAGCTCTTATCCGATCTTGACCTTCATATGCCCCTATCTTATCTTGATCTTCATATGCTCTTATCCGAACTTGACCTTTATATGCCCTTATCCGAACTTGACCTTCATATGCACTTATCCGATCTTGATCGACATACGCCCTTAACCGATCTTGCCTTCATATGCCCTTCATATGCCCTTTTCCGAAATTGATCTTAGATGCTTCTGGTTTAAGAGAGTTTAACCATACGTTCTTGACCTAGGAAGTTTCGGCTAACGTTTTGTATTGACAACGTCCTGGCCCCTTAGAGCCGCTGCTTATAGTTGTGAGGCTTGCCGAACACCTAATGCAGTGACGTCCCGACGGGCTTAGGGGGCTGGATGTGGTCACTCGCTTCTCAGAGTGACCCCGAGCGTCAATATGGTGTTAGCCGAAGGAAGTTCTGGAAGCAGCCATTGTATTTAAGGCGTTCTCAAAATAGCTATATACTTCATCTGCAATTCCCAGAAACTCTTCAACAAGTACATGACTATCCAAGTAACAAGCATACAGATAATCAACTAAAGCGGAGTCAATCTCGCAATAGTCTAATATGGCATTCTTCATCTTAATAATGTCATCTTGCCATACTCCTGTATCTTCTAAAACCAAAGAGTATAATGCACGAATTAATCTCTTAGAATAACCTTTAATATATCTAGTTTTCATTGTGTTATCACTAGCATTAGAAAGTAAACTATGTATACGATCTACTTCATCCTTGGTCTCTGTATTTAAGTCTAAAATGAACTCTGGAGAAGTAATTATCGGTGGCACTTTTTCACCAACGTCATGACCATATATGCAAACACAAATTATCTTAATCCAAAAACCCCACTCATTCGGTTTACTTAATACATCGTCAATCGAGCAAATTATCGTATCAATCTTAGTTACCACTGGATATTCTTCCAAAAGCCTGTCTTTAATATTTGACAATCTTTCGTAATCAATATCTTTGGGATTTACACATACAATAGTAAAGTCTGCATCTGACTTAAAAGGTTTAGCAGTTCCTTTTGGAATCGAGCCACACATATAAATGCTATGAATTTTACCTTTAAATTCGGTAAGTATATTATCTATATACTTATCAACAAAATCCTTATATTCACTTTGTATTACAATTCTATTTATAACTTTTTCTAATATCATATAGACTCCTCCTAAACATGTAAGAACTTCTTTCGGCTAACGTTGGTGTATTCACGACGTCCTTCCCCCTTAGATAGCTCTTATCTTAGGGGGAAGGATGTGTCCGGCTGATTACGCTTCGCTGCAACTGCCAATGGCATCCCCGAATCCTCATCAGACCCCGGCCGGACCGAGGGGCGAATGCCCCGAAGCGTGAATATGGTGTTAGGCGATGCTGGCTCTTCTATGAATTACTAAAAATCTTTAATCGTCTTTTATTTCTTACCATGAAGTAATCACATCATTACTTTCTTCGCCGTATCCCTTTACCGTAAATCCCTGAGTAGCAGCATGTTCATTCACTGCTTTTAATAGATCCTTTCTGAATAAACTTATAGAGTTATGTATTGTTCTCAATCCACTATCTCTAAAAACATATTCCTTAAAGATAATAAAATTAAGTCTGTCCATTTTTTTTATTACAAATATATTCCCTTCATACTCACCAGCTCTGATGTTTTGGTCGGCAATAAAATTATAAATAGAATCGTAGAAGTCTTGACAACCAACTTCATCATTTAAAAATTCTGCAATAATCTCATTCAAATTATGATGCCTCCTCTTTGATATTGCTTGATTTCTATACAAGCTTTGTTAATGTTTTTTCGGAATTAAGCCAGTTTCGCCTAACGTTCGTGTATTCACGAACCCGAGAGGCTTAATTGAACGTAGGGAACGGGTCGTCAGACTTAGCCTCGCAGGAGTTGTCCGGCTGAATCTACCCTCGGCACTTCTGCATCGGTCCGGACCATGGGCGTAAGCCCGTAGCGTGAATACGATGTTAGGCGATGTTACTGACCCTCATGAATAGCTTTCAAAAATATTTGATCTTGTTCAATTTATTTGTTCTTAATCCACTCATTAAGAATTCGCTCAATAACTGGCGGGCCATATTCCTGAGGATAGACTTCAACTGTTATTATTTCGTTAAAAATATTATTAGAATCCATGTAAAAATATATAGAAAGGGTCTTGTTTTCTCTTGAATTAAGATCCCTCCCATTATTAACAATGTATTAACTAATAAAATAAAGGGAATAGCTACGATCCTCCCTAAACCTGTTTTTGGATATTTTTCAATTAATAAATTCATCATTATAAAAGTCGGGAATATAGCTAACACATAGATCATTAAGTATCTGAAAATTCTATTCAAGTTTATTGCCCTATTCCAATAGATAAAGTTTTGTAAATTTTTTTGGTTTAATAGCCCTTCAGTAATTTCGACTAACGTTCTTGCATTCACGAACCCCGTAGGGGTTGTCCGCTGCTCCTGCTTCCTCGAAATACATCCTCGGACCGAGGGCCATCAGGCCCGATGCATGAATGCTGTGTTAGACGAAGGCATTGACCTCTTGAAACACATCCAAACTTTTTAACAATATCGATCAATATAATATTGAACTATCTTCTCATACTGTTCATTTGTTATCTTCTTTTGATTCCTTTGAATATCTAATTTCTTTATTTCATTGGAAAAAGTAAATTCCCCTTTATCTTTCTCAAAAAGCTTAGTTACTTTAGAAATAATAAAGCCTATAACAATCAATTCTAAAATCTTCGAGGAAATCACGTGTACAAACTGCAATGACCTTAAATAGTAATCGAAATTCACAACTTTTTGAAAATCTTCAAGTGCACCGCTCAACGGGAGGGAGTAATTTATACCAAAGGCAAAATAAATAAAATCATACATCCTCAGTTCAATGACTACTTTATCGGTTATGTGAGCGTATTCCAACCATAGGTCGTAAAACATCCCAAATATTAAACAAGGCATTATTAAAAAGGATACTAATAGAGTAATTAGAGATATTCCCTGGTATTTTGGTATGAGCCTATTAAAATCAGAATCATCTTGAATGAATTTCGTCAGTTCTATAACAAGTACAACTACAAAAAACATTATTTGAATCGAAAGTATAAACACAATAAGAAAAAAGACTATTTTAAATACCAACTCGTTGTTCTCTATGTAATTCGACCTAAACCCTAAACCTACCATTAAAACAATAAACTGAACTAACCAATTAACAGGAGATAATGTGTAGTAAAAAATCTTATTTTTATTCTTCGACAAATACCAAGTAAAATTCAAAATGACTAAGACTATGTAAATTGCAATAAATAACGAAAAAAGAAACCAACTCATTCAGCACTTCCTTTAGATTTTATCAATGCTTTCGTCTAACGTTCCTGTATTACCGACGTTGATCCCCCTTAGATAGCTCTTATCTTAGGGGGATCAATGTGTCTGCCTGATTTACTTCGTAGAAATAACTTCGGGCAGACCAAGGGCGTATGCCCCGCAGCGGTAATATGATGTTAGGTGATGTAATGGCGGTCGAAGCGTTACCCCCACTGGCTTTTTCTTCTTTTCGATTCCTTCGAAAATGAAATTCTTCCTATCCAACTTCTTATTATCCCATTTGAATGTTTTCTTCCCTTTCAAAATAAAAAGCAAACATATGTTCTATTCCGAATATCGAAGAATTTCCATCCTTTTCTACGCTTTTCAACAAAATCCAATCTCTTTTCGCCTTTGACAAGCTTTCGTTTCCTTCGTTATTCTTTTAGTAGGAGTTATGCGCTTAAGAAGCGCGCTTCCTCTTCACCTAACCCCTACTAAAAGAACGATCCCTTGTCTTTTGAGAGATTGGTTTTTGTTACCATTTATTAGGAAATTCTTCGATCGTGTTTGCTTTTCCTCCCAGTAAAAAGAAAACATTCAAATTCCCTTATTCCAAGTTGGATAGACCCGCATTTTGTGAATCTCCAAGAGAGATTCACAAGTGCGGGGGTGAAGAATTTCATTTAGACATTATTTCACCTAACGTTCTATTTACGCACTTCACATAACTCCTACCAAACCGAGGATTTACGTATTTCGAATAATCGCCAGATTAAAGGGAATTGACGAACGTTCGCCTCCTCATAGACCCCCCGATCACTCCCCATTATTCTGATCCAACGGACTCTTTATTCGCCGTACATCTCGCACGCTGACATGCGTATAGCGCTCTGTGGTCCGCAGATTCTGGTGTCCGAGCAGTTCCTGGATGTGTAGCGAATGTCGATGCCAGGGAACAACCAGCCCACCGGCTGCTCCCGTTCAACATACTGCTGAATGACGGCGAACGCCGCATCGGACAATAGCGTCTGCCTGTCTCTTCTGCCCTTACCTTGGCGAACGTGCAGCGTTTTCCGCTCCCGGTCAAAATCGCTCATTCGAAGTCGAACAACTTCGCTGACACGCAGCCCGGATGAATAAGTGATATACATAATGGAACGGTGCTTCAGATTGGCGAACGATGAAAGGATACGCTTCACCTCGGAGAGGGACAAGACATTCGGCAGCTTATGTTCTTTTTTGGGACGAATATAGGCTGCCGTCGTCATGGAATCCTCGAGAACGCGGCCATGATAAAACTTTATCGCGCTTAACGCTTGGTTGACGTGCGAATGGGAGCAGCCGCGATCAAGCAGCTGCAGCGAATACCGTTGAACTGTAGCATCGCTCGCTGCTAACTGATGGGCTGCAAGAAACCGGTAAAAGCATTCAACCTGACTGCAATACGCTTTAATGGTTTTGAGACTGTAGCCTCTAAGTGCCAGCGCTTGCCGAAGCCGATGCTCCAAGCCCGCATCCCAGCCTGACCCCGATTGTGATAATACATCATCCTTCTCGCGTGTCGCTTCTGCCTTAGTGCCGACTTCTTTGAAGAACGGACAAGCTTCCATCAATTTCGCATCGATCGAAATCTCGTGAGACTTGAACGACCCCATGAATTGCTCTATTGCGCTTAAAGTATAAGGAATCAGCCACAACCGCTCCTCCGGCACATAGGTTCTCCCGGAGATCGAGCGGATTTTCTCGAGCGCGCTGCTATCGAATTGAAACAGCCCTACGGATAGAAACCTCTCATCACGCTGCGCAAGCGTAATTCGCACAAGCATTCCTCCCATTTAGTATAGCAGGTTGTCTATTAGCTGGAAATATCACCCACAACACGCAAAAAAGGAGACCCCTCGTCCAGTTGGACAAGAAATCTCCGATGCTTTCGGATGAATCTATAGGCTCAGCTTACCATCAGGCAGGACGTTTGTAAACGCCCGCCTCTGCTTGCCTAATACCGCGCCGATGACTGACTGCTACCCCGCCATATTATTAATCGTATCTGCCGGAGAGTAGACGCTGATATGATCTACCTTGCCCGTCGACTTCGGAATGACGAATCTTAACTGAAAGTCACTGCCCGCCTTGTAGGTGTAGATGGTATCCGATCCGTTCTTCGTGATGCTTGCGGCTTTACCCAGTGCAGACACGATATCGTCAAGCGTCAGCCCATGAAGCTCAGGAGCATCGGACCGCACATCGAAAATTCGACTGCCTTTGTTGTACCCGATCACGGCGTGCTTCTTACTATAGGTGGCATAGATGCCTTTGCCTGCTGAATCCGTACGATCCGCTTTGCCCCAAGCCTTCTCAACATCGTCAATGAGCGAATCATGTGCCGCGAAGCTAATGCCCTTCACTTTACCTGTCTTGGCTAACGCTAACATAGCCTTAATATCCTGCACAGCTTGCGAGTCGTCCGGATTCTCCGCTGGGGCAGAATTTCCATTATCGTTGCCTGTTGAATTGTCTCCGACATTGCCCGAAGTTCCGTTGCTGGCCGTGTTATTCCCTGACGTGCTGCCATTACTCGCTTGGTTGTTTCCCGTATTCGAATCACTCGGAACTGTTGTATCATTTTGCGGCGTATTCGCATTTGTGTTCGTACCGCTCTCCGGCGTCTGAGCCGAGTTGCCGCTGTCCGACGAGCAAGCTGATAACAGCAGCACGCTTGCAAGGACAACCGAGCAGGCCATCTGTTGAATGTGTTTCATTTCTATCATCTCCATGGATTCTGTATAATCGCGTTCTTTCCTTTTAACGCCATTTTTTCTGAAAAGGTTGCAGCTCTAGGCCGTCTCGCTCCCATTAACATACCCGTTCCGGTTCCTTCCAAAACAACTTTATCCAGCTCTTGCTGCGTAAACGACTAGTCTACCGTTAATTGTCCGCCTCACAAATGAACAATAAGCAGGAATAAACGCAAAAAAGAGGAGCCTTCGCCCCTCTTGTCCGTCTACCCTTCAACTCGGCAGTCACTCATGCGAATCCGTCGGATGCACCTACAACGCCGCAATTTCAGCCAATGGGACGGGCCGGTTCTCTTCCATCGACTTGTACGCGCCGAACACCATTTGCATCGTTTTCAAATTATCTTCGACGCTGTTCTCCGGCTGGCGCTTCTCCTCGACGGCCCGCATCAGCTCGCCCATCGTGCCCATGAATGCATGCGGAAACCATTTGCCATGCAGCCGTGGATTGAACCAGTAGTCTTCATGAATCGCTTTCGAATGAAAGCTCAGCGTATCCTCGCGGCCCACAGGATAATTATACAGCGAGCCGTTCGTGCCCTTGATCGTTCCCTGTGTGCCTTCGAACCGGTACGTCGCGAACCAATCGTCCTCGCCTGCTATATTGTTGTGGTTATCGTGAATCAAGCCGCGGGCTTCGCCCGGGAATTTCATGTGAAGCAGCGTACGCGTCTCGCCAATCGTGCGTTGACCCGGGAAGCGCGAACCGTCAGCATACACATATTCCGGCGTTCCGAAGAGAAACCGAATCGCATCAATATAATGAATACTATGATACATGAATTCGAGCGTCGGCATCTCACGCAGCCAGCCCCAGTTTGCAAACTCTTGCTTTACGTTCACCTGAATCGTCGCTTGCAGCAGCTCTCCAAGCCAGCCGCGCTGAATGATCGTATGACTCGCCCGTATACTCGGGGACCAGCGCATTTGCTGGTTAACAGCCCCAACAACGCCGTGCTTCAAGCATGCTTGCGCGATGCGTGCAGCTTCAGGATACGATTCCGCCAGCGGCTTCTGACACAGAATATGCTTGCCTGCCGACGCAGCCCGCTCTGCAAGATCAGGCTGCACCTTAGCCGGTACGGCCAGATCCACGAACTGAACCTCGGGATCGAGCAGCAGCTCATCCATATCCCGGTATACCTTCGCTATGCCGAATTTCGCGGCCAGCCGCTCGGCGCGCTCACGATTCAAATCAAATATGCCAACCACCCGCAGGCCGCCCATTTCATAGGCAGGCAGATGGCAAGCTTCCACGATCTCGCCCGCGCCAATAATGCCGATGCCCATTTCCTTGTTCTGCGGCAAAGCCGGCCGATACTCCAAATCAAGCCAATCTGCTATTACTGAGCTCACGCAGCCTTGCACCTCCGGCTTATTTTACAAGCTTGGTCCAATTCGGTTAATGCTGAATTCCTGGTGCCCCAGCACTTCCGCTTTCGTCTCTTTGCCTTCCGCGACTTCAACAATCTCCTGCCAGATGCGCTCTCCCGCTTGCTCAAGACTTACCGTTCCGTCCAGCATGTCGCTGACGTCCACGTCCATGTTGTCTTCCATCTGCTGGAACATCATTTTGTTACCGGTAATCTTGATAACAGGAACAACCGCGGCACCGGTCGGCGTTCCGCGTCCCGTCGTAAAGCATACGATATGCACGCCGCCGGCCGCCATGCCCGATACGCACTCGATATCGTTGCCGGGCGAGTCCATGAAATATAGTCCGTGCTCCGGAATACGCTCCGCATACTCGATAACGCCTTGAATCGGCGCCTTACCGCATTTGCTAATGCAGCCAAGCGACTTCTCTTCAATCGTGGATAAGCCTCCTGCGATGTTGCCGGGGCTCGGGTTTCCGCCGCGCATGTCGGCGCCCATCCGTTCCACTTCTTTCTCGAAGCGGTCAACGATGTAATACAGCTTATCGGAAATTTCCGATGTCACGCAGCGCTCAGCGAGCAAATGCTCCGCACCGATAATTTCTGTCGTTTCGCCGATGACGATCGAACCGCCCTCCGCAATCAACGAATCCGCGGCTGCGCCAAGCGCCGGGTTCGATGCCAGACCTGACGTCGCATCGGAGCCGCCGCATTTTACCGCAACCTTCAACTTATTCAGTGGAACCGGTACTTTCTCCTGCTTCGCGAGATCCGCCATCATACGAAGCGCAAGCTCCGTCCCATACGAAATCGCTTTCACGGATCCACCGGCGGATTGGATATCGAAGACTTCAACCGGCTTGCCGGTTTGGCGGATATCTTCAGCGAGCGCGATCGGATCCACGACCTCGCAGCCCAAGCTGATAATCAGTACTGCGCCGACATTCGGATTTTTCCCCGTACCTGCCAGCATTTCGAATGTACGCTCTTTATCTGCTCCGATTTGGCTGCAACCATGCTGATGCGGAATGGCAACAGCACCTGGGACCTTCTGCATAATACGGCTGCACACTTGATTCGAGCAAATCACTGTCGGAATAATCAGCAGATGATTGCGGATACCGATATCGCCGTTCGCCCGTTCATAGCCCATAATCATACGGTTCGTCACTTATTTCGTCTCCTTCGTGCCAAGGTCTCCGCGTCCGCGAATGCCCTCGATATTATGAATATGCACATGCTGGCCTGCTGCAATCGGCATCACCGCACGCCCAATCACCTCGCCGTATTTACGAACGTCAGCGCCTGCTTCCACTTCGGTGACTGCCACCTTATGACCGAACGGAATATCGTTCGCCACAGCAATGCTTTGAATGCCTGCCGCATTCCGGTATTGAATCGTTTCGCCTGCCCGAATTTCCCGAAGCGCCGTCACGACATGATCGCGCTCATCCATATACAGCGCATCCGCGCCTGTGCTTATGACATGATCCACTCTGCTCACCAATCCCTTAATCAAGATATGGACATTCCAAAAACAGTTCGATATAGTTTCATTATAGAAACAAAGATACAGAACTTAAATAACGGATTCCGCTGAAAATATACCTTTTTTTGTACTATCCGCATCTATCACCTAGAAGGAGAGTGGGGGATCATGGATCCACTTCGCAAACATTTCGTATCCGATGCCGCCCTGCCCGTCGAGCTGGTGCTCCGGAATACGAAGAATCTCCAAGCCGAGCTTCCGGATCATCTCCATGATTGGTTCGAAATCATCTACGTCCATAACGGGGCTGGGTCGATCTTCATCAACCACGCCTTTTACGAGATGGAGGAAGGGGATCTCTACCTCATTCCCGGCAATACGATTCACAAAACAATGCCCGATCCCGATCAACCTATCACCTCATCGGCGCTTTTCTTCAACGGCCAGCTCGTCCAGACCTCTGCGGCTGCCTTGAAGGATGCCTTCTCGTTCCTGCAATGCTTCGAAACCGCCAAGCTTAACCGGAGCTACAAGTTGGAACTTCTTCCGGCAGAGCGTACACGCCTCGAAGAGCTGCTCGATGAGCTTCAGGAGGAGTTCGCGTCGAAGCAGCCCGGATATAAGCAAGCGATCGTATTGCTTCTGCAAACCATCCTCCTTCGAATGAACCGTAAAATTAATCCCGGCGCCCAAAAGCATACCCATAGCGAGTCCAGACCACACTGGCTGCAGAACGCCTTGAACGATATCGACAGCCATCTGGTTCAAGACATCAGCTTGTCTACGCTCGCTTCGCGAGCCGCTGTCAGCCCTTCCTACTTCTCGCGCATGTTTAAGCAGCTGACCGGGCTTAATGTGATGGAGTACATTATTGCCAAGCGGATCATATACGCCAAAGAATTGCTGACAGAAACCGACGGCACCGTAGCAGAGATTGCAGCCGCCTGCGGCTTCGAGAGCCTGCCGCATTTTTACCGCATGTTCAAGAAATTCGCAGGCAGTACCCCTGCACGGTATAAGCGTAATGAATAACCGGGAATCTAGAATAGACTGTTCCTCGTCTGATCCCGAACCGATGTGCATCCAAACAAAAAACTGCGGCCGCGCGGAACCCTCTTCCCGCACAGCCGCAGCTTTTTACCCACTATTCGTTTTCATATCCGCCGGAAACACGATGCCCTGCTGCCGTCTTGCCTCATCGAGCAGGCTCATGACCGCAAGTGAATTCGCGTGCGAGTTCAAGTCCGACTCTCGCTTCCCATTCGCGATTAGGTCGAGGAAAGCGCGCGTCTCATAGCTCATCACCGCACCTTCCTCTGGCGCACTTATCTCTTCCACGCGCCCGTCGCGGTAACGGATGTTGATTTTGCGCGGGAGGTTGATGCTGTCGATCGTCATCGTCCCCTCTTCGCCCTGAATCTCCGCTGGCACCGACGAATTTGAGATTTTGGAATAGGTGACGGTCGCCTCCATCTCCTTGTACCTTGCAATTATGCTGCCTTGTCCATCAACGCCGGTCGACAGCAGCGTGCCGCTCGCCATCACGCTCTCTGGCGCACCGAATAGCATAATGAGCGGATAAATGCAGTAAACGCCAAGATCCATTAATGCCCCATTCGAGAACTCCGGCTTGAACGCATTCAGAATTTCTCCCCTCCGGTAAGCATCGTAGCGCGAAGAATACTGGCAATAACTCGCTGTATAGCGACGAATCGTGCCAAGTGAAGGCAAAGCGTCCATTACCGCTTGAAAACCAGGAAGGAAGGAGCTCTTCATCGCTTCCAAAAAGACCACCTCATTCTCGCGAGCCGCATCAATCATCGCCTGCAGTTCATGCGAGTTGGAGGCGGCTGGCTTCTCGCACAGGACATGTTTCCCAGCTCTCATACAGGCAACCGCTTGTACCTCGTGGAAAGACGTCGGCGAAGCAATATACACCGCATCCACTTCCGTACTTGCAGCCATCTCCTCCAGGTCCGTAAAGGTTAATGGTATTCCGTGCTTAGCGGCAAATTCCTTCGCCCGCTCTTCCGTCCGTGAATACACCGCAGCTAGCGCGAATCCCTCGACTTCTCGCGCCGCTTCGATAAATTGATCGGTAATCCAGTTGGTTCCAATGATGCCGAATCGAATCATAGTAGGCTCCTTTGTCAAAGGCGCATGCAGCTCGCCTTCCTGCTCCGCCCTATGTAAGTTATTATATCTTCGTCCGATAAAATGCTTTATTCTCAAGCCCTCTCACCGGCGCAGTCCAATCTTCATGACTGGCGGTCGTATCCAGCGCATCCTCGATCATCTGCAGCTTGGCATCCAAGGAGTCGATATAATGAAGCGCCACTGCCTCGGCCAGCTGCGGCTGAACGGGACTGCCCCATTCACCCAAGTTATGATGGGACAACACAAGATGCTGCAGCGCAAGTATACATTCCGAATCTGAGGCTATGCCTAGATGAAGCGCAGCTTCCGTGATCCACAGCGAAGAGAGCGATATATGGCCGATCAGCTTGCCCGCATTGCTGTAATCCGACACGATGCCAAGCTCGGACACCATCTCTTCAGGCTTTGCAATATCATGTAAGATAATGCCGGCTTTCACCAAATCCGCATTCAGAAATGGACGCTGCCCGCAAATAAATGCCCCAACCTCCAGCATCCTCACAATATGATAAGCAAGTCCGGCATAATAGGCGTGATGATGCGATTTTGCCGCCGGAGCGTGAACCAACTTGCCGCCAACCTTCGCCAAGCAATAGTCGACGACGGCTCTAATGGATTCATCACCAATACTATCCTTAGCCTGATAGATTTTCTCTACCAGTGCATTCGGTTCAATGGGCGCGGCACGGACAAAATCAGTCAGAGATA
Organism: Paenibacillus sp. R14(2021); assembly: GCF_019431355.1. NCBI lineage: Bacteria > Bacillati > Bacillota > Bacilli > Caryophanales > Paenibacillaceae > Paenibacillus > Paenibacillus sp. R14(2021). The sequence continues at coordinate 5,717,504 of NZ_CP080269.1, read as the reverse complement.
CACCGTCCGCTTCTGTTGTTTTGCGGATGCGGTTTACCTTAACCTGTAATTTATCGCGGTAGAGCTGTGCAATCCCTTGCACTTTAACCAGTGTCAGCACCTTGAAATGTTCTTTATCCGTTTCAGAGGCATCCCACAGCTTCGCATGCACTTGACCGCTTGCGTCCGACAGCGTCAAATTCATGAAATCCTTCGGCGGTGTTGTATTGGTCTGTTTGATCTCGCTTTCTTTAATTAAGTAAAAGCCCACGAAATCGTCGCCGTCGCTTAATTCTTTAATGCTCTTCATGATAGGATCCTCCCGATGTATTGGGTTCATTCCGAATTCAGCGATTGTAAAAAAAGACTAAACTGTATTTTTCGAGGTTTACGCTTCAATATCCTTTATTTTCGGACAAAAACATGCGCAGCTCAACCGTTTTCGCGATTTCTACATACAAAAACAGCCACTATATTTAATATAGGGGCTGTTTTTGTATTGCATCCTGAAAACTGGATACGAACCTTTGCGGAGGTCATTACTTAGCTGAGCGAAGATGTTAGCGTTAGTTTCCGAAGTGAACCCCTTAATAGGGTTCAGTAGGATAAGCCCTCGACCGATTAGTATTCGTCAGCTGCATGCATTGCTGCACTTCCACCTCGAACCTATCAACCTGGTCGTCTACCAGGGGTCTTACGAATTGGGAAATCTCATCTTGAGGGGGGCTTCACGCTTAGATGCTTTCAGCGCTTATCCCGTCCGCACTTGGCTACCCAGCGGTGCTCCTGGCGGAACAACTGGTACACCAGCGGTGCGTCCATCCCGGTCCTCTCGTACTAAGGACAGCTCCTCTCAAATTTCCTACGCCCACGACAGATAGGGACCGAACTGTCTCACGACGTTCTGAACCCAGCTCGCGTACCGCTTTAATGGGCGAACAGCCCAACCCTTGGGACCTACTTCAGCCCCAGGATGCGATGAGCCGACATCGAGGTGCCAAACCTCCCCGTCGATGTGGACTCTTGGGGGAGATAAGCCTGTTATCCCCAGGGTAGCTTTTATCCGTTGAGCGATGGCCCTTCCATTCGGTACCACCGGATCACTAAGCCCGACTTTCGTCCCTGCTCGACTTGTAGGTCTCGCAGTCAAGCTCCCTTATGCCTTTGCACGCTGCGAATGATTTCCAACCATTCTGAGGGAACCTTTGGGCGCCTCCGTTACATTTTAGGAGGCGACCGCCCCAGTCAAACTGCCCACCTGACACGGTCCCTGTACCGGATTACGGTACCAGGTTAGAACTCCGATACGATCAGGGTGGTATCCCAACGTTGCCTCCACCGAAGCTGGCGCTCCGGCTTCTTAGGCTCCCACCTATCCTGTACAGATCGTACCAAAGTCCAATATCAAGCTGCAGTAAAGCTCCATGGGGTCTTTCCGTCTTGTCGCGGGTAACCTGCATCTTCACAGGTATTAAAATTTCACCGGATCTCTCGTTGAGACAGCGCCCAAGTCGTTACGCCATTCGTGCGGGTCAGAATTTACCTGACAAGGAATTTCGCTACCTTAGGACCGTTATAGTTACGGCCGCCGTTTACTGGGGCTTCGGTTCATAGCTTCGCCTTGCGGCTAACCACTCCCCTTAACCTTCCAGCACCGGGCAGGCGTCAGCCCGTATACTTCGCCTTACGGCTTCGCACAGACCTGTGTTTTTGCTAAACAGTCGCTTGGGCCTTTTCACTGCGGCCCCCTCGGGCTATTCACCCTACCGAGGCACCCCTTCTCCCGAAGTTACGGGGTCATTTTGCCGAGTTCCTTAACGAGAGTTCTTCCGAGCGCCTTAGCATACTCTGCTCGACTACCTGTGTCGGTTTGCGGTACGGGCACCTTCACCTGGCTAGAGGCTTTTCTTGGCAGCCTGAACTCATGACCTTCGCTACTGCAATTTTCGCTCCCCATCACAGCCCAGCCTTATCGATGTGCGGATTTGCCTACACATCAGCCTCACTGCTTGGACGGGCATCCATCAGCCCGCGTCACTATCCTTCTGCGTCACCCCATTGCTCGTAACGGCTTACGGTGGTACAGGAATATCAACCTGTTGTCCTTCGACTACGCCTTTCGGCCTCGCCTTAGGTCCCGACTTACCCTGAGCGGACGAGCCTTCCTCAGGAAACCTTAGTCTTACGGCGGACAAGATTCTCACTTGTCTTTTCGTTACTCATACCGGCATTCTCACTTGAATGCGCTCCACCAGTCCTTACGGTCTGACTTCAACGTACATTCAACGCTCCCCTACCCCTGCAACATAAGTTGCAAGCCATAGCTTCGGTGGTGTGTTTAGCCCCGTTACATTTTCGGCGCAGAGTCACTCGACCAGTGAGCTATTACGCACTCTTTAAATGGTGGCTGCTTCTAAGCCAACATCCTGGTTGTCTTTGCAACTCCACATCCTTTCCCACTTAACACACACTTGGGGACCTTAGCTGATGGTCTGGGCTGTTTCCCTCTTGACAATGGATCTTAG